>DIEP01000031.1 GCA_002418685.1 Ignavibacteria bacterium UBA5771 | reverse complement strand
GTAATTTTATTTTCTTCTCAAATTGAGAAATTTATACCGCCGAAAAAGGGTAGAAGTCATATTTTACGTATAATTCGAGAACTGCTCGATTTTGAACCAAAAAATAAAGGCACAGATTTATCAAATGCTTTGGAATTTCTTAGCAACACTATCAAAAAAAGAGCTATCGTATTTATCTTATCAGATTTTTTGACAAATGACAATTTTGAAAAGCCATTGAGCATTGCTTGCAAAAAGCACGATACAATTGCAATACAAGTACTTGATAAAATGGAAAAAGAACTCCCAAATCTCGGACTTATCGATGTATTTGACCCCGAAACGCAGCAAATAATCGCAATTGACACATCTTCCTATCAAATCAGGGAGCAATATAAAAAATTATGGACGCTCAAGCAGAAAGCAATTGATAATTTACGCCAAAAATTGAGCATTGATTCAATTAAAATTTACACAGGAGATTCATATATAGCACCCTTGCAACAATTTTTTAAGTTAAGAGAATGGCGACGACAATATTAAATCCTTCTAAGAAAAGGACCACATTTATTTTTGTCTTATTATTGATTGGAATATCATCAATTCCTTCGATATTTGCTCAGAGCATAGCTCCCGAGGCAATGCTAAATCAAAATGAAGGTCTGATTGGTGACCAAGTTAATTTGAATTTATCTGTTAAAATACCAAAGAATTATACAATTGAATTTCCAAAGATGCCTGATAGTCTTGGCAAATTGCTATTCATTAATATTTCTAAGATAGACACAACAAAGCAAGATGATTCGCTATATTTGCAACAAAATATAACATTAACATCCTTTGATACAGGCACTTATGAAATACCACCATTCTTTTTTATTTTAAAGAAAATTGAGGATACACTCACTTATCCATTATCAACAAATCGATTATTTTTGAAATATACAAGCGTAGCAATTGACACTGCAAAGCCAATCAAAGATATAAAACCACCATTCCAAGTTCCTGCTTCATTTTGGGATTATTTTTGGTATATTTTTATTCCGATTTTAATAATTGGAATTTGTTATTTTGGATATAAATATTATAAAAATCACAAAAAGAAACCGGTATTAAAACCTGCTTATGACCCCAAAATCCCTGCTCATATTCAAGCACTTAATGATTTGAAGCAGCTTGATGAGCAAAAGCTTTGGCAAAAGGGAAAATTTAAGGAATATCATAGCGAATTATCCGAGATATTGCGGCTTTATATTGAGCGCAGATATTCTTTTCCCGCATTGGAAGAAACTACAAGCGAAATACTTGAAGAAATCGACCTTAACATTTCTGGCGATTCTTTAAAGCAAAGTTTGAAAAAGATTTTAGAATTAGCTGACCTTGTCAAATTCGCAAAATATATTCCATTTCCTGATGAAAATATTAATTCTATGGATAAAGCAATTGAATTTGTGAATTACACTAAGCCAATTGATATCCCACCTGTTCAAGAAAATCCGAGTGACAAATGAGACCAATCACCTTTGCAAATCCTGAAATGTTCTATTTGCTGATAATTATTCCAATTTTAATAGCTTTATATTTTTGGAAATTATCCCGAAAAAAAGCAACAATTGTATTTCCAACGCTTAATGCTCTGGAATTTAAGCCCAAAAGCATTAAAGCAAAGATGCGGCATGGACCTTTTATTTTCACTTGTATTGGATTGATTTTCATTATCATTTCACTCGCAAGACCGCAATCATCATCAACTCGGAAGCAAGTGCAAACAGAAGGGATAGATATAATTCTTGCGATGGATGTGTCAACATCAATGCTTGCCGAGGATTTAAAGCCAAATAGAATCGAAGCAGCAAAGCAAACCGCAATTCAATTTATAGATGCAAGGATCAACGATAGAATTGGACTTGTTGTGTTTTCAGGGGAAAGTTTCACGCAATGCCCACCTACAATTGACCATAGCGTTTTGAAAAATCTTTTAAAATCAATAAAAAGCGGGATGATTGAGGATGGCACTGCAATTGGAATGGGACTTGCAACAAGCGTTTCAAGGCTAAAAGATAGCAAAGCAAAAAGCAAGGTCATAATTTTGTTAACCGATGGCATAAATAATACGGGTTTTATCTCTCCTCAAACTGCTGCTGAAATTGCACATACTTTTAACATAAAGGTTTATACAATTGGGGTTGGAACACTGGGAACGGCACCTTATCCCTTTCAAACGCCATTTGGAGTGCAATATCAACAGATGGACGTCAAAATTGATGAAGGAATTCTGAAAGAAATATCATCAATAACGGGAGGCAAGTACTATAGGGCAACAAATACTAAATCTCTCGGCGAGATATATAACGAAATAGATAAAATGGAGAAGTCAAAAATCGATGTGGCATATTTTACAAAGAAGACCGAAGAATATTTGCCTTTCTCATTAGCAGGGTTCTTATTCGTATTTTTAAGTATATTTTTAAATTACACCACATTCAGAAAATTACCATAGCAAACTCACGAAAACATATTATTTATTATGAATTAATATTCATATAATTTAAATTT
>DIEP01000061.1:5984-21840 GCA_002418685.1 Ignavibacteria bacterium UBA5771 | reverse complement strand
GCAAATCATATATCTGATATTGCCAGCCGAGATATGCCGCGGTATTTATGAAATCACGGGCGGGGTTGGGAAAAATGGGATTATAACTATCCACGATTGGATCATTAATTCCTAACTTGGTTGTATCAGGTATGCTTATGTCTCCCCATTCCTCTCCGCCTATCCGATAACCTACAACATTAAGATCGTCGGGATACCAATCTATATACCAGTGCCCAAGAGCAAGTGTTGGACAAGGTATGGACGCTCGAGTATTATTTAATCCTACCATTGGATTGTATATTTCTATACCTTCTATATCCGTCGTAAAGCTCTGTTCGCATGTTGATGTGTCTATCATACCTCCACCCGCCCAGGTTGTTGAGACCTGTTTTATGGTATCTTTGCCAAATATCTCACGACTCTCGAACAGCTTATGGTAGACTGCTCTGAATTTGTCCTCGTATGAAGCAAAGAGAACAACATCATTAGTAGGTCCATTGAAAATATCGTATAATTCTTTAATTGAATATTTAAGATCATAATTATATTGCTTTGTCCAGTGATACACTTGACCATGAATAGGATCTACAGTCCAAAATGCTCGCATCGATGTATCCATCACAATTTTATGGAAACTTATGGAAATATAATCATCAGTCCTTTCCACTGCTGTAACACTATCGATTTCAAAGTATGTTTGACCGCATATTGTACTTTGCCTTTTGATTACATCTCCTACCTTGTATGGCAATATTTTATCCATTGGAATACTGTCAGGCATTTGAATTCCAAGCTCCTGAATAGAATCTTTTACTCCCACTAATTTGACATTTACTTTTTTAGAGGCAAATATTTCCCTATGAAATACATTTAAAAAAGGAACATATTGAATAAAACCAAATTTTTTACTTAAAAAGATTTTTTGATCATATAATTGAAAAACTGCTAAAGAATCTTTCTGATTAAAAGGGACAGCCTCATACCGAGATAAACATTTAATATCTAGTGTCTCTTTACCACTTGAAGATGAATAACCGTAATTATCTTGAAAAATCTGAGTAAACACATCGTTTTCTTTCAAGTTAAGTGGTAATTTTAAATCACGACGACAAATTTCTTCAAACTTTCCGCTCATTCCATCATATTTATCACAATTCAGGTGAAAAATCGCTGTATCATTCTTTAATGTGTAAGAGTCTTCTTGGAAGTAATATGGAGTATTTTCGCAATGATAATTATTCCTAATAGAAGATGTATAATCTATAGAATCGTTTACGCATTTTAATGATTTATGCCTTCTATAACGATCTGAATAATAAGTTTTATACCCATTACTATCAATAGAGACTGAATCAAAGCGAACACTAAAATATTGATCTATAAAAGATGCTGAGGGATAATACGGGCCGACATCAAAGCTATAATCCGATGTATATATCAAGGTTTTTCCGAAAGGATAGGGTTCCCAATTATCAGCAGTGAGGGTTGCAATATTAATTATTGCAAATAATATCAAGAAATAAATTAACTTTTTCATTTATTTTCACTCTTTCATTAATTTCTCAACCACTTGCTTCCCCTCTTTGAAAAAGCGGACGGTGTAAAAGCCGTTGGGAAGGGTTGCAAGGCTTCAAAAATCTTGTCGATACCGAGAAAAAGTAAACTCATATCAAACTCCATTTTTGGACAAATATAAATTACAAAATAATATTTAAATAACAATACTTTTTTTGTGAAAAAATAAAATATTTTAATGATTTTTTCCTTTTGCTCTTAAACTTTGTATTAGAGAAAGTATTAAGACTTTTTTAAGAAAATTTGCCACTTGAGGTAATAAAGGTAAGTTTTGTTTGAATGTAATAGCTGCGGGTATAATTCTTTAAAGTTTCTGTTAATATTTTACTTCAATAATTTTCACAAAACGCTTTGTTTTAAATTTGACTAATATTGAATCGTCTTATTAACTATTTTATATGCCAATGACAATTAAATTCGAGCAAATTAAAGTTTCTAAAATTATAAATGAGGCACCCGACACTATATCAATCCAGTTTGATATTATACCTGAATTATCAGAATTATTCCAATATCTGCCGGGACAATATCTAACTATAAGATTGAACGTAAATGGCAATGATGAAAGACGGGCATATTCGATTTCGAGCAGTCCAATTCTGAATGAGCCTTTGCAAATCACCGTTAAAAACTCAACAAATTCCCCTTTCCTAAATTATTTAACAACAAAAGTTAAGGTTAATGACTTTTTGCAAGTGATGCCTCCTTTGGGAAATTTCACTCTTGACCCGAAAAACATAGATTCCAAATATTATGTGATGATTGCAGGTGGAAGCGGTATTACACCAATTATTTCCATTATTAAAACTTTGCTTTATGCAAATTCCGATTGCAAAATTTATTTATTTTATTCAAACAAAAACGCAAGCAATATTATATTTAAAAATCAGCTCAATGAATTGGAGCAAAAATTTAACTCGAGATTTAAAATCTTCCATTTCCTTACCGAGGGAAGCGAGAGTTTCGAACATTTTAGAGGAAGGATCAATTCACAAATTCTTGGTGATTTATTTAAAGAGCATATTCTCGATTTTAATGAAGCAGTGCAATTTTATTTATGCGGTCCACAAGGATTAATGGAAGAAGCCGAACGTGCAATTATCAATATTGGTATCGCGAAGGACCGAATTCATAAGGAATCATTCACCGCGCCATTGCCTCAAGAATTTGGCGAAGAAATTGAAGAAAAAAAACCTAAAATTATTAAACGCAAAGTTCGTATAAAGCTCTATGGCGATGAGTATGAGTTCGAGGTTGAACCTGATGATACAGTTATAACATCAGCAATATTTGCGGGGATTGACCCACCATATAGTTGCCAGATAGGTGCCTGCTCCACTTGTAGAGCAAAATTAGTTAGCGGAAAAGTCTTTATGGATGAACGTGAAGCATTGAGCGATGAAGAAATCAAGATGGGCTATATACTTACATGCCAATCCCATCCATTGAGCGATGATGTATTTATTGATTATGATTATTAAAATTAGAGTTTAATTATGGAAAATATAGTGACAGGAACTATTAATCAGCAAAATTCTGAAATAGATTTCGATGGCGAAATTATTAATACGGGAGTAATTGGAGCAAGCAAGGAAGATCGCATTTTCTTTACTAAAAGCGCCATAGAAGCAATCCATCATGAATTAGTCGAAAATGATATTGGCGAGACATACTTCATTAGATTAGCCACGCGAAGTATGGGCTGCCTTGGAATGCAATTCAAAATCGGTTACGATAGTAATATAAATGATGATGATAGGACATTTGAAATTGACAATATAAAGGTTGTGGTCGATTCGCATAGTTTGTTCTATTTTATGGCAGTTACAATCGATTTTGTGGATGATATTAATGGTTCGGGCTTTGTTTTTCATAATCCACACACACAACCAACCTGCGGATGCAGTCATTAATTGTTCAGTAATTGTTTATTTGAATATTGTTTATTAAATTTGCATTTTTAATTATTCGTTGAGGTACTTTTATGTTTGAAAAGATACTTGAATATTTAGGCAACAAATCAGATTATTTGTTAAACTTTAAGGAACCGAAAATATCGAAAGATATGCTCACATTGCCATCGCCGGATTTTATGGATAAAGTATTTATGAATTCCGATAGAAATAATCGTGTTATGCAAAATCTTTCACGTTTTTTTAATACAGGACGACTTGCAGGCACGGGTTATATGTCGCTATTACCTGTTGATCAAGGAGTGGAGCATTCAGCAGGCGCCAGTTTCGCAAAGAATCCTCTTTATTTTGACTCCGAAAATATTGTAAAGCTGGCAATCGAAGGGGGATGCAATGGAGTGGCATCCACTTTTGGCGCACTCGGAATCGTTTCGAGAAAATATGCTCACAAAATTCCTTTTATTGTAAAAATCAATCATAATGAATTATTGACATATCCCAACAAATACGACCAAATTCTTTATGGCACTATCGAAGAAGCATATAATATGGGAGCGGCAGCGGTTGGTGCCACAATTTATTTTGGATCAGAAGAAAGTGCTCGGCAAATTGTTGAAATTTCAGAAGCTTTCGCTATTGCTCATGAATTTGGTATGGCGACTGTTTTATGGGCATATCTACGCAATGATGCATTTTCGCGAGATAAAGATTATCACCTCTCCGCTGATTTGACAGGGCAGGCAAATTATCTTGCTGCCACAATTCAAGCAGATATTATCAAGCAAAAGCAACCCGAAGTGAATGGTGGCTATGTTGCAATGAATGCTGATGGAGTAAAATATGGGAAATACTCTGATTTGATGTATCAAAAGCTTCTGAGTGATCATCCAATTGATTTAACTCGCTATCAAGTGGCAAATACTTACTTAGGTAAAATTGGATTGATAAATAGTGGCGGCGCCTCGGGTTCAAATGATTTTCAAGATGCAGTAGCAACAGCCATTATAAATAAACGCGCGGGAGGTATGGGACTTATTTCGGGACGCAAAGCTTTCCAACGCCCAATGAATGAAGGTGTGAAATTGCTGAATATTATTCAGGATGTATACCTTGCTAAAGAAATAGATATTGTATAATTCCATAGTGTCACGATGCAAACCTGCCCTAACAATGTGCGGGGAAAAATAGCGGTCATTGCAGAAATGAAGTGACGAAGCAATCAAAAATGGGATTCAATCATTCTGTTGGCTAAAATTTTCTTAATTTAGAATATTTATAGCGTGATATTCTTATGAATCAACTTATTCTCGGTGATTGCCTTGAAGTTATGAAGGGAATGGAAAGCGAATCCATTGATTTAATCTATCTTGACCCGCCTTTTTTCTCTAATCGTAATTATGAAGTAATATGGGGCGACAAAGGCGAAATCCGCTCTTTTGAAGACAGGTGGAGTGGTGGCATTGACCATTATATTGCGTGGCTGAAAGAACGTGTGCAGGAAATGCACAGATTACTGAAACCCACGGGCTCAATATATCTGCATTGCGATTGGCACGCTGACGCTTATATTCGTGTTTATATTCTTGATAAAATCTTTGGAATACAGAATTTTAGAAATGAAATTATTTGGCAAAGAACAAGAAATCCTAAAGGTTCCCAGTTTGAAAAAAAGAACCTGGGAATTGCTACTGACACAATTTTTTGGTATTCCAAAACATTAAACTATTTTTTTAATGAATTATCTGCAAGGGAACAACTTCAAAATGGAGAACTTGCTAAAAAATATCCTAATTTTGATGAAAAAGGTAGATATTATAAGGGACCAATAATAAGAGGACCATCAATGGGTTTAAGACCTAATTTGGTTTATGAGTATAAAGGTTTTATACCTAAAGATTATGGTTGGAGAATGTCAAAAGAAAAATTAATAGAATTAGATAATAAAGGAGATTTAGGTTGGTCTTCGAGCAAGAAACCATTCAGGAAATTACGACCAATAAACGACAAAGGCAACCCTATTTATAATTTCTGGAATGATATAAACAGATTATATTCTAACGCAAGTGAAAGTATTGGTTATCCTACTCAGAAACCCGAAAAACTGTTGGAAAGAATAGTTCTATTGTCTTCCAATGAAGGTGATACAGTTTTAGATCCATTCGTTGGCGGAGGGACTACTGTTGTTGTTGCAGATAAACTCAAACGCAATTGGATTGGGATAGACCAATCAGTACAGGCGATAAAAGTTTCTGAAATGCGCTTGGAAAAACAGCAAGATATGTATTCGGCACCATTTTCGGTGATTCTTCACAAATACGATTATGACACATTGCGATATAAGAACGCATTCGAATTTGAAAAATGGATTGTGGAGCGATTCGATGGAATTGCAAATATTCAGCAACGTGGAGATTTAGGAATGGACGGCAGGAAACGAGACGGAACGCCAATCCAAGTGAAGCGTTCTGATAATATCGGGCGAAATGTAGTGGATAATTTTCATTCTGCTGTGATGCGTTATGATAAGAATTTATATGAAAAAAATAAGAAGAATGCCCAAGCCGTTGGATATATAATTGCTTTCAGTTTTGGGAAGGGAGCAGTTCAGGAAGTGGCGCGCTTGCAAAACGAAGAGAATGTGATTATTCAGTTGGTTACAGTGGAGGAAATCGTTCCAATTGCGAAAAAGCCGAATCTATCTATTGAAATAAATGATCTTGGAGCGGACGCAAAAGGAATTAGAGAAATAGAATTCATTGCCAAAACAGATGTGGAAGTAGAATTTTTCGGATGGGATTGGGATTATGTCGAAGGTGAATCATTCAAAGCGGAAGTGTTGCTGGATAAGACGGGCAAGCAAACAAAGAAATTCAAGCCCGGCACGTACACAATCGCCGTCAAAGCAATCGATTTTGAAGGATTGGAAGCAATCGAGATAATCAAATTAAAGGTTAATGGCGTAGTTGAGTTGCAGTAGCAGTGGTAGGTAGCTCAGCGTTTGTGCAAAAGGTAATGAGATTGCTTCACATCGTTTGCAATGACGAGTGGGTCATTGCAAGGAATAAAATAACGAGGACCTGATTTGAAACCAACAAAGATTTTGAATGAAATAGGAATTGCTTAAATTGCAAAGAATGGTTAGACGTCACGAAATATATGATAGAGTCAGGATGCTTTCGGAAGTATTGCTTGGTCTGGTTGCATTGCATTCTGTGATTGCCCTTTTGGCTTCTATAGGTTTTTATATCGATGCCAATTCAATTAACCTGCTGATGACCACAACGCGGGCTTCTCTTATCTGCTTCGTTATTCAAGAATTATTGAGATTCCTATTTTATCCGAAGAGATCTGTATTTTTCTCAGAGAGATGGCTGGAATTTACTTTTTCGATAATATTCATAGCAATTATAATCGAACCTTCTCTATTTTTTAACACGATTTCATATTTCGTTCCAGGAATTTCGAGCATAGATTCAAATTTAATATTTCTTGCAACAATTAATATTATTTTAATTATCATATTCACCATCAAAGCAAGCAAATATACCGATGTCTTCTTAAAAGTCAATCTCCATCCTGCTGCTATTTTTGCAATAAGTTTTGCGATTATTATACTGATTGGTTCATTTATGCTGATTTTACCAAAGGCAACGGTCGATGGTGATTCCACAAGTTATATCGATGCACTGTTTACAAGCACAAGTGCAGTGTGCGTGACGGGGCTTGTGGTTGAAAACACTGCAACACATTTTTCACGTTTTGGGCAAATTATCATACTGATTTTGATTCAAATTGGCGGTTTGGGAGTGATGACTCTGACTACTTTTTTTGCAGCAATGTTTGCGGGTGGTTTGAGTGTGCGGATACGTTTGCTTATGAGGGAATATCTTGGACAATTGCAAATTGGAGGAGTCGCAAAACTAATAAAGCAGATATTTGCTTTTACTTTTGTTATTGAAGGAATTGGTGCATTTTCCCTCTTTTCGATTCTTTCTGAAACGACAAATTTACCACGTTCAGAAATAATTTATCAATCTATTTTCCATTCAATATCGGGGTTCTGTAATGCGGGCTTTTCCACTTTTCAAAATGGATTGATGGATTTTAATGTGCAAAATAACGCATATTTTATTATTGTAATAATGTTGCTTATTATTCTTGGTGGTTTGGGATTTACTGTTTTGCTTAATATATCAGAATTATTGAAATTCCAGCAAGGAAAAAGCTTAAAATTTAGAATCAAAACGCAATTAAGAAGTTCCACTAAATTTGTATTATTAGTAAGTTTTATTCTTGTGGTTAGTGGTGCTATTGTAATATTCTTTTTAAATCCTGATTCATTATATAAACCATTAAGCTTCGGGGAAAAAGTACTAAATTCGTTATTTCTCTCTGTCACTTCCCGAACAGCAGGCTTTAACACATTGCCATCTGAATTGCTGCCAATACCTGTTGCACTTTGCGTGATATTCTTAATGTGGATTGGAGCATCCCCGGGTTCAACGGGTGGAGGTATTAAAACTACTACCATTTCACTTGCTGTGTTGTCATTATATAATCATTTGATTGGCAAAGAGCGAGTGGAAATCTTCCATCGAGAAGTAGACCAAAGGAATATTAATCAAGCTTTCTTAGTGATAGGAGCGAATCTAGCCGCTCTGGCAATCGCATTATTCTTAATAGTAATATTCGAGCCAGACAAGAATCTACTTGATTTGGCGTTTGAACTCGTCTCCGCAGCAAGCACTGTGGGATTATCCCGAAATTTATCACCAAGTCTTTCAATTGGTGGGAAAATTATAATTATAATTATGATGTTTGTTGGCAGGGTAGGATTCCTAAATTTCTTTTCAGCATTTATCCGGCCTAGTCCCGAACCCAAATACCATTATCCCAAAGAAGGAATATTGGTTGGATAAGATTTTAATGAGTACTTTTATGCTTTGTCTGATATGTCAATAAATTATCATTTTAAATGAATATTTGCGCAGGAGTGCTATTGCCATACTGCATAAAGACTATTTGCTTTAATTGGAATGTTAAATATAGGTTTTCGAGCAAAGATCCATTCTTAATTATTTCCTAATTTTGAATATTATCATAATCTTAATTTCAAAGATGGATTCATCAAAATTAAATAGAAGGACTTATGGCGAACATTTGACTCCAATTAATATTTTTAATGAATTCATACTCCCTGAAATAAAAAATATATTATATGATTATATATGGATAGATCTATTTGCAGGGTATGGCAACCTCATACTCCCAATTTTAGATTTAATCCCTCAAACCGAAAGAGTGGAATATTTCCAAAAACATATTTTCCTTTTTGATATTCAGAAGGAATCTATTGAGCAAGCAATTGAAAATGCTGCAATATATGGCATTCCAAAGCAAATCGCCGAACAAAATATCATTCAAAGAGATACAATTAAAGATTACCCTCAATTTTTGCTAAATTCGGGATTGCCCGTATATCACATAACAAATCCCCCTTATTTGTATCTCGGCTACATCGCAAAGCACCAAGAAACTCGGAAATATTTAGAATACTTTGCGGGTGAAAATGAAGGATATCAAGATCTTTATCAACTTGGATTAAAAAATGACTTGAAGCACAATCTGTCCAAAATGATTTATATAATACCTTCAAATTTCCTGTTTGGATATACCTCGTCGAATAAAATTAAATATGATTTTTTTAAATATTATAGCATTAATAAAGCAGTAATATTTGAAAAAGAAATATTCGAATATACAGGGACGAATGTAGCAATCTGCTTCTTTGAACGAAAGCAGGAGCCAAAACACGAAGTATTCTCATTTGAAGGCATTAAAATAAACAATGAGACACATAAGAGAAATTACGTTCTTGACCCGAAAAACCATTACCGACCGGGCAATGAATTCGATTTGTTTGTGAATAACTTCCGGGCAAAAAAGCCCTTGGAAATAAAATATTATTTAGAAATGGAAGACGTAAACAAAAATGAAGGCGACAATGAAGTGGATGTAATTGATGCAAATGATTATAAGGGTAGAGGGTATGAAAAGAAGAAAATTTATGTAAATAATAAATTTCATAAAAAAATAAAGTCTAATATCTTGTTTGTTCGAACTGTTGATAAATATAAAATGGGCGAGAGAGCGGGACTTTATATAACAAAGGATATTTTTGGAGTAGATGGCGTTCTCGTTAGCAAGTCAACTCATAGGACTCATCCAATTCATATATTTATTAAGCCTATCCTTTCAAAGAAGAATCAGAAATTATTGAAAGATTATTTTAACTTAATGCTTGAATATTTTCGGGAAACGACAGATAGCGAGTTTTTGACTACTTACAAATACTCGCATAATGAATATACTCGCAAATATGTTGGTTTATTACAAATAAAAAAGTTAATCAAAACTTTTCCATTATTAAATCTATCAAATGATGAACGAGCAATTTTCATAGATTTAATAAAAACGAGGAATACTGAGGAATTAAAAAATTTTGTAAAAAATGTAAATAATAATATTAATTTAAATATCTTGGATTAAAAGAGAATAAATATTATTGGAACGAATCATTAAACTTGCCTGAATCGGCAACAGGTGATTATTATGGAGAGATAATGTGATGAGCAATAGAATTGGATTTGTTGAGACGCCCGCGGAAATTAGCAGATTGATGGTTGAGTTATCAGATGCCCCAAAAGATGCAAGAGTTATGGATGTGGGATGCGGTAATGGTGTTTTCTTGAAAGAATTGCAAAATCAAGGATTTGAAAATTGCACGGGGATTGAAATTGACAAGGATCTGCATAATATTTCTCAATCACAATTCGAGCATTATAAAATAATAAACGGCGATTATCTGACCTATCATTTTCCTGATAAATTTGATTTGATTATTGGCAATCCACCTTATGTTCATTATAATCACCTTCCCCGAAATATTGCGAACAGTGTCAGAAACATCATCAAAACCACTGCTGGCGACATATATTATGCTTTTATTATCAAATCACTTGAACTTTTGAAAGAAGGTGGAGAGCTGATTTTCATTGTTCCATATCACTTTTTTTATAATACTTATGCAAGATATGTGCGAGATACGATTTTCAAGCAAGGAAAAATTGAGATAATAATTGATTTAGATGAAACATCATTGTTTTTTAAAGAAAATCCAGAAACTGTGATTATCAAATTTAGGAAGGGGATATTTAACATTGATGATGAAAAAATAAAATTGCTCAAAATAAAAACTAAAAAGACCCCGCCATTAAAAATAATGAATAAATCCCTCGATGCTTTGCAGAATAAGTGCTCGAACAATCTATTCGATTACCAAGAAATCAAGCATTATGCTAATTCCAATCAATGGTCAACATATATTATGGATATACCTGATTTTCCTTTTGTCCAATTAAAAGATATTGCTAAAGTCGGAGTTGGATTCGTCTCAGGATTTGACGATGCATTTAGAATTAATAAAGAAGATATTCCATTTTTAAATGACAATGAAAAGGAACTTGTTAAAAATTTTGTGAAAGGCAAGAATTGTCAAAAGTATTTAATCGAGGACTATGTTTCATATATCTTGATTGAGGATGACATTAGAGATGAAGGGGAATTGAGGGACATTTATCCCCATATTTATAACAAGTTAATCCCTTATAAAGTGCAAATGACATCACGATATATACTTGGAAATAAACAATGGTTCCATTGGCAGGCATTAAGAAATTACAAATTTCTAATAGCTAATTTGAATAAGAAAAAGATTTATGTGCCAACATTGGACAGGCATTCATATAACCGTTTCAGTTTAGGGGATGAAGACCTTTTGCCATCGGGAGATATATTATTTATTCAACCATTTCAATATGAAGATATATATTTTCTATTGGGTTATTTAAACAGCGATTTTTTCAGAAAATATTATCTCGCAAAGGGCGCCAGGCGTGGTGGCAGGGTATCGTTCACTCAAAGGTTGCTCGATGATATGAATGTCCCCATATTTCCATCTGAAATAAAAGATAAGATAAGCCAAATAGTGAAAGAAATTATAATGAAATTGGAAAATAAATCAAACGTGCTGGCGCTTGAAAAAGAATTAGACAGATTGATTTATAAGGAAATAGAAAAAAATAGATTAAGCAAAGTTAAGTAAATATTTTTTACTTATTTTTGTAGAGAGAAGAAAATATTTTTATAAAAACTGTATACAGCTAATGCATAATAATACATATTATTTCTCCATTTTTCTTTAAATTTGTTTTTTTAAATATTTAAGGTGATAATATGTTGAAAATACAATATCTCGGGCATTCTGCCTTCATTTTTGATGATGGTAAGTATCGAGTAATAATTGACCCTTTCATTACAGGCAATCCGCTTGCACCAATAAAATGGGAAGATGTTAATGCTCAATTTATCATTTTGACCCATGCCCATTCTGACCACTTTGGCGATACTCTTGCAATTGCAAAGAAAAATGATGCAACGGTTATTGCAGTTAATGAACTCTCGACATACGTTGCAAAAAAAGGTGCGAAATCACACTTTATGCACATTGGTGGCAGCTGGATGTTCCCATTTGGTAAAGTGAAATTCACTCAAGCATTCCACGGATCTTCGCTTGATAATAATGAGTATATGGGTGAACCTGCGGGTGTGCTCCTTACGATGGGCGGAATCACTGTTTATCACACAGGCGATACGGGGATTTTTGGGGATATGAAACTGATTGGCGAAATGAATAAAATCGATGTCTTGCTCTGCCCGATTGGCGATAATTTCACTATGGGAATTGACGACGCAGTGAAGGCTAGCGAATTTGTGCAACCACATCTTGCAATTCCAATGCACTATAACACTTTCCCGCAGATACAAGCAGATCCAAATGAATTTGTCGCAAAAGTCAAGCAAATTGGCATTGATTCCCGAGTAATGCAATTCGGTGAAATTATTAATATTGATTAATAATTGGAATATTGGCAATATCATTACATTGGGTTGTCTCAAAGTATCTTTGCCATTATTCCTAACGAAATTAGAAATCTCGAAATCCTTATATATCAACGATCGCTAAATTCTTCACCTCGCTCAGAATGATATAGAAGCATAGCAGAATGAAGGAAGCTGAACTTATGAGACAACTTGGAGAATCATACACATTTTAAATATTTCGCATTCGCGGATGATATAATTTTAATCAAAGAAGAAGATAACCATATATATTTTTTGATTTTTCATAATTTTGTAAGATTTTATAATTATCAATCTTATGTTGCCAACATTATCAAAACCTTTTTTGCTTTCTTGCGATGATCTCACAACCGACGATATTGAGTTGATATTCGAAAGAGCCAAGTATTTTGAAGATAATTTTGTTTCAGGGATGCGGTTCGAGGATTTGAAAGGCATAAATCTTGCACTTGCATTTTTCGAGAATTCTACGCGCACAAAGCTATCTTTCGAACTTGCTGCAAAACGTCTATCGGCTGACATTATGAATTTCAATGCAAGCACTTCCAGCTTGCAAAAAGGCGAATCCTTGCTCGACACTTTGAAGACAATCGAAGCAATGGGTGTTCAAATTTATGTTATTAGGCATTCAAGTTCGGGAGCACAATATTTTCTACAAAGAAACACATCGGGAATAATTATAAATGCAGGCGATGGCAAGCACGAACACCCTACACAGGCTTTGCTTGATAATTATACACTATTGAAATATTTCCGCAAAATTAAAGGGTTAAAGATAACAATAGTTGGGGACATTTTTCATAGCCGAGTTGCACGTTCGAATATTATTTTGATGAGAAAACTTGGTGCAGAAGTCAAGTTTTTGGGTCCTGGCACACTTCTCCCACGCAGATTGAATCCTTGGAATGTAGATTATATTGATGATATAGATGAAGCGATTGAATGGTCAGATGTTGTATTGGTTTTGCGCGTTCAAAAAGAGCGAATGAATTCAGGGCTGATACCATCGATTGATGAATACGCCAATTTTTACGGTGTCACATTAAAGAAAATTTCAAAAAAACCAAATCTTGTGATAATGCATCCCGGTCCTGTAAATTATGGGGTTGAGTTAGATTATGAAATCAGCACCTATCCAAATTGCTTAATCCAGACGCAAGTATCATCAGGTGTTTATGTTCGTATGGCTGTTTTATCTTTGTTATCAAATCATTTGAAGAATTAATTTTGAAAAAGATCTGGACTGTGCTCGAAATGTTGCATTGGGGTGAAGAGTATTTTAAAGACCATAAAATCGATTCCCCAAGATTGGTAATGGAATTATTGCTGTGTGATATTTTAAATTTCAAAAGAATTGACCTTTACTTAAATTACGACCGTCCACTTACTAATATTGAACTTGATAAGTTACATAATTATATTATACTTGCTGTTAAATCTGTGCCTTTGCAATATATTCTTGGTAAGACCCAATTTATGGGATTAGATTTAATAATTGATAAACGGGCACTCATTCCAAGACCAGAAACAGAGCAATTAGCCCGAATTGCAATTGAAATCCTCGAAAATTCAAAATCAGAACCAATCAAATTACTCGATATTGGAACAGGAAGCGGGTGCCTTGCAATTGCCATTGCAAAACATTTCAAAGATGCATCAAGACAATACTTTGTTAATGCAATCGACAATTCACCTGAATCGCTTAAATTGGCACAAGAAAATGCCGAAAAATATAATTTAGATAATATCGAATTTAATTTAGTAGACATTCTGATAGAGGACATCTCTCTTGCTAAATACGACTGCATAGTGTCTAATCCACCCTATATCCCCCTAAATAACTATCAATCATTGGATAAACAAGTTCGCAAATATGAACCAAAATCGGCTCTGACTGACTTTTCAGACGGCTTGACTTTTTATAAAAGATTCAGCGAAATAGCAAACACAATGCAAGACAATGCAATGATGATACTTGAAATTGAGGGAGAAAATACAGAAGATATAATTAATTTATTTAAGGATTTTAATTTCAATATTGAAATTAAAAAGGATTTCGCAGGATTAGATAGAATTATGATTTTAAAAAAGTAATAATAGTAGAGATTATGTATTTGCTTTTTGACAAGAAAATTTAAAAAAAATAGGTAAATTAATAAAAATTTAATAATTCTTCATTTAAGTTAATTATTTTTTTGTTAGTTTTGAAATTCTGAATTATTGAATTTTTAAAAAAGATAAAATTTGTTTAATTAAAAAATAGAAACGAGGTTTTTTTATGAAAAAATATGTGAATATCATAGTAATCACATTAGCATTGGTAGTTGGATATTGTATCTATTTCTTGATACTTGGAAATCCCGCGAATTTTGTGGACCCATTGCTTAAGCATGAACCAAAGCCAGGCAATTTGCTGGGGACAATCTATACAGGCGGTCCACTTGTAGGTCTATTAATCTCTTTAATTATCATCTCAATTGCATTTGTTTTCGAACGTTACTTTTCAATCAACAAAGCACAGGGCAAAGCCAGTCCTGATATTTTCATTCAATCCGTAATTAAGGATTTGGAGAAAGGCGATTTGAAAGGTGCGGTTGCAAAATGCGACACACAGCGAGGAAGTATAGCAAATATACTAAGGGCGGGCATTAATCGCTTTGTTGAAATTGAAAATGACCCTGAATTTGCAGGCGAAAAGAAACTCACCGAAGTGCAACGAGCAATTGATGAATCAATGAATTTAGAAACACCACTTTTGGAAAAGAATTTGGTGGTTCTATCAACAGTTGCATCGATTGCAACAATGGTTGGACTTTTGGGAACAACACTTGGTATGATTAGAGCATTCCAAGCATTGGCAGTGAGCGGAACAGTTTCAGCTATTCAGCTTTCCATAGGTATTTCGGAAGCTCTTTATAATACTGCTGGCGGTTTGGCTGCAGCTATTATTTCAATTGTTGCATATAACTTTTTCACTACAAAGGTTGACAATTTCATCTATTCGATTGATGAAGCTGTTCTTGATATAATTGCTATTTTTACTTTAAGAACAAAAAATAAGTAAGAAGGTTTGTTAATTTATAAAAGAAGGAGCCTTCAATGCCAAAAGTAAAAAAGAAAAGGGTAGGTTTTTCAATCGATATGACACCAATGGTCGATATAACTTTCTTGTTGTTAACTTTTTTTATGTTCACAGCAAAATTTAAAAGTGATGCAGACAGTCAGCAAAAGTTTATAATACAAAGACCACGAGTCACACCCGACACAACTACAATACCACAGCACGATTTAGCAGTCATCAAAGTTGCAATTGATTCGGTTACACTTGATACAAATTATTTTTACGAAGTGGTCAATGAAACTGATAGAATGAAAGTATTTTCTCAAACTCCTGGTTTAACACC
>DIEP01000061.1:0-5856 GCA_002418685.1 Ignavibacteria bacterium UBA5771 | reverse complement strand
AGAAATCGGGCTACAGTTTTCAACTTTGTGACTGATAAAAAACAATAATAAATGTAATATTTGTTAAATTAAATTGTCTATATTAATAGAGAAAGGAGAATAATAAAATGTCTGGAGGAGGAGAATCATTAGGATCGGGAAGTGGAAAAACCAAACGTGGTAAATCAAAAAGGAAGTCCAAGAAAAGGATTGGTTTTCGAATTGATATGACTCCTATGGTAGATATCACATTCTTATTACTGACGTTTTTTATGTTCACTACTACGATGGCAGCACCACAAGTAATGGAAATGACCATTCCACCTGAAATATATGAAGAAGTCAAAGTTTTAGATAAGGAACTTTTGCAATTCTTCGTAAGGGATGATGGAGAGATATTTTTCGCAATAGGATTAGACGACCCCGAAAAGATAGATAGAAAAGATATGAAAAAGATAAAAGAAATTTCCATTCGTGAAAATCTTAAACCAGAATTATTAAATAAATTAATTGTTGCCTTAAAAGTTTCACCCGAAGCACCGTATGGAGAAATTGTTGATATTCTTGACCAATTGAACCAAGCAGAAGGTGCTATTGTGGATAATATCCGTAAGCAAGTTGATCCTGCTACGGGCAAGCCAATGGAAAGGAAAAGAAGATTTACAATTGCTCCTATTTCAGAAACTGAAATAAGTAAAATTAAGGGGATGTAATATGGAAAGCGCAGGAGTAAATTTAATTGAAAATATGCCCAAGTATGGAGCAGTAGAGCTTAAAGGTGTTATACGTAAAAACACTGTAAAGGGTTTTATTATAACAGCAGCTATTTCTTTGCTATTGTTTTTGCTTTATTTTGGATGGGTAAAATTGCAAGCTGCTCGCCCTGAAGTGAAGAAATTCGCACCAATAGCAAAAATTGATATTGTGGATCTTCCACCCACTGACCAAGCAACAGAAGATGCGCCACCGCCACCCGCTGAACAAATGCTTAATACCGGTCCAGCTGCACGTGCAGGGACGCCTGTTCCTGTCCCTGAAGCTATGATTACACCTGACATGCAAGAATTTGCAACTATTGATGTGCAAAGCCGTGCAGGTTCTAAAGGGGGTTCGGGCATTGACGTTGGAGGGTTTGCACAGAATATTGATTTTACAGGTCAAAACGTTGACGTGAAAGTCAAAGAAAAAGAACCTGATCCCGAAGAATTTATACCTGTTGAAAAGGAGCCAGGCGTCGATTATAAAAAATTGCAAAGTTTGGTTCAATATCCTGATTTAGCACGTCGCGCAGGTGTCGAGGGTAGGGTAGTCGTCCGTGTTTTGGTTGATAAAGATGGTTCTGCAAAGCGTATGTTCATTGATGCTTCTGATAATGAACTTCTAAATGATGCAGCAATCACAGCAATTAAAAAATATGGAAGATTCACACCCGCTATCCAAAACGATCAACCAATTATGGTGTGGATAAGTATCCCTATCCAATTTAAGCTTCGCTAATTTATTTTTAAAATAATTTTCGATGAAAAGGGACAAAGAATGATTCTGAGTCCCTTTTTATTTTGTAATCGTACCAACTAATCAACCTTATGTCCCCTATAATAAGAATTTAAGCGCTGAGGAATAAGGAAATAGTTTATTGATTCTTCATCGCATAAATAAATCCATTTTATAATTAATTATTTCGCAAATATGACTGCATAAGTTATTTTTGCAGAATGGATAAAGAACCGCAATTAGCATATCTGACTTATATTATCTATTCTTTGCTTGAAAATAAAGACCCTATTAATTTATCAGAATTGACTCAAATTCCAATTGCAAAAATTCAACTTTGGATGAATAAATTCAATTGGGAACATCGAGAGCACAATTTATTTGCGAATTCAGAAATTTTGAAATCTTCAAATCCTTATAATGTTATTTTGAATTTTTTTGAAAAACTGGTAAGTAAAATTGAGGAAAGCAATAACATAATCAGTAGTTTGGAACTCGATGAAGTATTGAAATTGCTTCCCGCGATTTCCCGAATGCTTCCTATTGTCAATAAAATAAGCGGGAATAATTCCCCGAGTCAAGATTTATCGCGTGAGGATGAAATATTCATAGCAAGCTTTATGGCAAAACCTGAAGCTTTGAATCTCGCTCATCAATTGCTCAATCTTTTAAAAAGTGACAAATAAAAATATATGTATAAAATTGAACATTGATTTGCGCTGTTGTTTAATTATATGCAAAATTTTATTTAAATAATTTTTCAAAAAAATATTTCTTTCCAAAAAGACAAATTATTTATTCCTAAATATTGAGTATAATAATAGCCATATTCTTTGAAAATGTAAATCTTTAAACATATTTAATTAAGATAAAATTGAAAATGTGGCATATTAATATCTATACAAATCATTTATTCATATATACTTGCAAATAATTTGAAAGAAAGGCAAATGTAACTTGCTCATTTTTTGTAATTGAAATTAAAGTAGATTAAATTGAATAGCAAAATTTCGATGGAAGAGTAGAAATAGGAGTTTTGGCATATTCATTGTAAAAATGAGAGTTCCAATTTAATTGATTAAAATTATTAAAGAATAAAATAAGGAGTCATTATGCCATTCGCAATAGGAGGCAATTCCCGAATAAGGACTAACACGCCCGCAGAAAATGCTTATAACGCACTCGACATATCAAATCGAGATATATCGCTGAGACAATTGCGTCTATCAACAGGAAAAAGGATTAACAATGCAGGTGATGATGTCGCAGGATATATTACTTCGCGAGCTCTCACTGCACGGAACGGTGCAATGCAATCAGCTTTGCTCTCAGTCGGAGATGCTAAAAATATTTCAAGTATCGCAATGGATGCGCTGGATAATATTAGTGGATTATTAACGAAAATTAAGGATGCAACTGCACAAGCATCGTCAGGAGCACTTGGCACGGATGAAAAAGTCGCCCTTGCTAGAGCTGCATATAGAATGGTCGAGCAAATCCAAACCGTGGTTAACTCCACTGTGTTCGGTGGAGCGCAATTGCTCGATGGTAATTTTAGTAGTGATTTTGTGATTGGGATGAACGCTCAAAATACTTTGCAAACTCTTGGAGTAAATTTGAAATCTTCTAATGCTGATTTCAATATCGAAAGCAACAACTTTAATATCAATGCTTTAACCACTACGCTTTTTGGAGGAGTCACAGGATTAAATTTGATTTCGTTCAATTCTGTTTCGGCATCTGATCTAAATATTTTCAAATCAGATGTAATCGGAACAACACTCACAAGCCTGGCTACTGCATTGAATAATGTAAATAAAGTTGCTTCTTATTTGGGTGGAATTTCCAACAGACTTGATTCTCAGGAAGATTTAATTAAGAATCAAATCACAAATTATAGTGCAGCAATATCACGAATTGAAGATGCAGATATAGCAAAAGAGCAATTAGAACTAATTAAATCTCAATTCTTACAGCAGTCTTCGCTTACTTCTCTTGCACAGGCAAATCAAAATCCAAGTTCATTTTTGCAATTGATACGTGGATCTTAATTTCCAAAAAAGAGATCATAATTAGCATTTGGTTTTTCTTCGAGTTTCTTCTCTTGTGAATCATTCAATTCCCAGAAGAAGTCAAGTTTTGAGCGTTTTTGAATATTGCTCACGCTTGTGAGATGATTTTTGAGAATATCCGCTGAAGTAGTGCTTTGGTCGAAAATGAAACTGAATATTTCTATGCCGATTTTTTGTGGAATTGCGATAATTTTCCAATAACCACTGGGGACTTTGTGGGATTCGTCTGCTTTTGGTAGATTCGGCATATATTTTTCATAAAGCGGACCTGTCATTACATAGATTGTTCCGTATTTTATTACTAAATCTCGTTCTTTATCTTCCAATTTTTTCCAAAGTCCTCGATTTAGAAGTGCTTTTTGTGGAGTAATATTCGAAAGGTAATTTGTCTCATAAGCATATTGTGTCCCTTTAAAATTTGCAAGTGGTGCTTGATGACCTCGGTCATAATTATATGATTTATAAGCATTATCATAATCGGGCTGTTCAAGAGTCTCGCTTGGATCCAACCAAGGGTCTGCCTTCCAATCTCTTTCTGAAATAGAAGGTCCTTCTACTTCACTTTTATCCAGGCGGTATACAACCCAATCGGCGAATTTTGTGCTATCATTGCTGCTCAGTGCATAAATATCTCGTATTATCATATCATTTGTCTTTGGAGCGCCACCAGGGTAACCATAAATAAAATGCTTACAATGAATTTCGGGGTATTGTCCATAAATCGATACATAAGAGACAATAAGTATCGAAAATATTTGGAATAATTTGTTCAATCTCTTCATTATAATGTGCCAATCATTACTGCAAAATTAAGTTAACCTTGGAGAAGGAACGAGATTAAACTCCTATATATTTGCGAATTGCTTGAGAACTAAATCGGTGAAGTTTGCAATTAAATCGGGCAATTTGCTGACGTCTTTTGCTCCTGCGGTTGCAAGGTGAGGACGTCCTCCACCACTTCCCCCAAGGTATTGAGCAGCAAGATTCACCAATTTACCCGCGGGATATTTATTTTTGACATCATCAGTAACCACGCAGCATAATTGCACTTTTTGATCATTGACAGTTGCCAATAATCCAATCCCATTGCTGTGCAATTTATTTCTCATCTCATCGCCAAGCTGCCGCAACGAATCAATATCAATATCCTCAATCATACTTGTTGCAACCAGCACTCCATCGAATTTGCGAGCGGATTCTATTGATTTGTCAATTATGTTTTGCAAACTTGATAATTTTGCTTGGTTGAGCGATTTTTCAAGGTGTTTAATACGTTCGAGAATCTCTTGTCGCTCAGCATCTTTATTTGCAATTGTATCTTCCAACTCATATATGTATTCTTCAATTCCAATGCTTGTAATAGCTTCAATTCGTCGCACACCTGAAGCAATAGAGCCTTCTGACTTAATTTTGAACAACCCGATTTCTGAGGTGTTTCGCACATGCGTCCCACCGCACAATTCTATGGAAAATTTCGGATCCATAGTAATCACTCGAACTATATCGCCATATTTTTCATCAAAATACATTTTGATATCAGGATTTTTACGTGCTTCATCCAAGGGTATTTCTTGCGTATTGACAGGATGTGCCTGGAGGATTTTTTCATTTACTATTGCTTCAATTTCTTTAATTTCTTCATTGCTAATTTTCTGAAAGTGATTGAAATCAAATCTCAAATAGTCAGGGGAAACAAGAGAACCTGCTTGCTTAATGTGATTGCCAAGCACTTGACGTAAAGCTTGATGCAATAAATGCGTGGCGCTATGATTTTTCATTGTTAATTTCCGCCTGCGAATATCTACCTTTGAAATTGCTATTTCTCCAATCAACGGCTCGACATTCCTATCGCAAACTATCAACCTTGCACTGCCAACTTTTTGAACATCCACTACATTATAAATTTCGCCACCGAGAATTATCGTTCCTTTATCAGCAACTTGCCCACCACTTTCTGCATAAAGGCAAGTGCGGTCAAGTATTAATTTATTTTCTTCTGTCCAAAGCACACGTCCGCTATCTTCAGATTTATCATAACCTGTAAATTCTGTTTTGAAATCTTCGCCAGGAGTTAAAATCTCAAATGTATGGTTTTTTCGAGCTTGGCGAGAACGGTTGCTTTGCTCATGCATAAAACTTTCAAAACCTTGGCTATCGACATTCATATTTTGCTCTTTGGCAAGCAATTGTGTTAGGTCCAGCGGAAATCCGAAAGTATCATATAATAAAAAGGCATCTTCTCCTGAAACAGTGTTTGTTTTCTGAGTTTCTGCTTTGCTTAAAATATCGGAAAATTTCACGAGCCCGCGTT
>DIEP01000137.1 GCA_002418685.1 Ignavibacteria bacterium UBA5771 | reverse complement strand
ATAATCGAAATTTGACTTATGAGACTACCAATGAATTGAGACACTCCCCTTCTACAACATCAAAGGTTGTTTTAAGAAAATTAAGTTTAATTCGTTACTATAATTTATATCTTTTTTGGATTAATGAACACAGAATTTTTGAATTTATTAGAAAACAATATTTATTTCGGATATTTTATTATTAATAAAACGAATGGAGGGATCGTAAAATATTCGGGAAATTTAAATAAAATTTTTAAAATTGAAGAAAGACATATTACTAACTTAAAAGAAATAATTTGGATTGGCGATATTGAAAGATTCGAACATTATATTCAGAATCTAACAAAAGAGCAAACAAATTTAGTTCAATTTGAGATGTATTTGCAAGAGGGTAATTATAGAGTATTTACTATAAATGCACAATATATCACAGAATCGCCCAATCATGTATTAATACTATTGAATCAAGATTATAACTTGTTTCAAAATGAAATAAACACATTGACTGAAAGGTCGAATTTCCTCAAAGAATTTACTTCGCTCTTTAATGGTATATATTTTTCATTAGTTGAGAAATATAAAATCAATAAAATATATGGGAATCTGGTTGAAATAACAGGTTATACTGAACATGAATTGCTCAATGATATATGCTTTTTCGATAAAATTGTAGCTAATGAAGATAAAGAAATCTTTCATTATTTTCATAATCCATCAGAATTTGGGCAATCTTCCAAAAGCATTGAATACCGTATCATAAACAAAGATCATAAACAACTTTGGGTTAATGAGGAATTTAGAATTTCCAAACAAGACAACAATTCTTTTATCATACAAGGGATAATAACTAATATCGACAGAAGGCATGCCGCTGAAAATGAACTGAAAAAATCACGCGAACAATTGCAGACTCTTGCTAATCACCTCGAAATGGTACGTGAAGAGGAACGTAAAGAGATAGCCCGTGAAATTCATGATGAAATTGGACATTCTCTGACTGCTTTGAAACTTGATATTAATTTATTATTGAAAAAGAGATTTTTAAGAGAAGATGCTCTTGAAAAGAAACTTAATGAAATGATGCATTCAATTGAGCAAACAATCAAAACTTTGCAAAGAATTTCATCGCAATTGAGACCATCAATTCTCGATCATTTCGGACTTGTTGCAGCAATCGAATGGCAAGCGAAGGAATTCCAGAAGCAAACAGGATTACGATGCAAATACTTAATTCCCGAAGATGATATAGAACTTGATGAACACAAAAGCATTGCCATATTTCGGATTTTCCAGGAAGCATTAACAAATATTGCACGCCATGCAAAGGCTTCGCGAGTTGATGTTTCTCTTGAAGTTATTAATAATATTCTTGAACTAAAAGTGTCTGATAATGGAATTGGTATCAAAAAAGAAGTTCTTGATGATCCAAATGCCCTTGGACTTCTTGGTATGAAAGAGAGAATACATTTAATTGGAGGTAGCATTTCAATTAGTTCGGTTCTAAATATTGGAACAACTATTTTAATAAATGTTCCAATTCATTAATTTTGAAATTATTTTGGAGTGATAAATGGCGTCGAGGTTAATACGAGTTATAATAGTTGACGATCATGCAGTGGTTCGGAAGGGAATCAGTCAAATACTTGAAGCAACTGAAGATATTATAGTAACTGATGAGGCATCATCGGGCGACGAACTGCTGGCAAAGATCCAAAATTACAAATATGATGTTGTGCTTTTGGATATCTCTATGCCTGGAAAAGATGGTCTAATTACTTTGCGTGAAATTAAGCAAATGAAATCTGATTTACCTGTTATCATTTTTACTGTATATCCCGAAGAACAATACGCAATTCGCGTTTTGAAGTCGGGTGCAGCAGGTTATATAAATAAGCAGTCCGAGCCACAGGAAATAATTACGGCAATTCGCAGAGTTGTAGACGGTAAGAAATACATTTCTCCATCACTTGCAGATTTACTTGCAACAAACGTATCTTCAGAAGCAAAAGCCCCCTTACACGAAATTTTATCCGATAGAGAATTCCAAGTTATGTGCTACATTGCATCAGGAAAGACAATTACTACTATTGCAAAAGAGTTGGGTTTGAGTGTGAATACAATTAGTACTTATCGAATCAGAATACTTGAAAAATTGAAAATGAAAACGAATGCAGAACTGACTCATTATGCTATTAAAAATGGGCTTGTTTGAGTCTATATTATTTTGCTCTTTGGTTCCCAATCCAATCCATCACAGGGAATGAAGTCTTCACTGACGTGTTGGTCATACATTGTGCAAAGCTGTGCAGATTTGTCGAAATGTATGCAACTTCCACAAATTATGCTTTCACTGAATTTATCTTCTAAATCACTGAATCTTTGATATTTTTTGTAAGCGGGATAAGCAACGATAAACCATATTAAAAGCAAGATTATTACCCAATGAGTTCTAAAATCGAATACATTATTCAGTGCAAGTGCAAGCACCATTATAATAGCTGTCCGAACTATTGCGCCAAGTACTATTGACCCCGTTGTTATAAGTGGTATAGAAGTTGTAGTATTGTTTTCAGAATTTGGGACATTGAAATTTAGAATTCTATATAATTTTAAAAATAGTTTTTCCATATATCATAAAAATGAATAAAATACAATAATAAATATATCTTTTAAGTCGATAGTATTTGTTTTAAATTTTAAATTAATGAAAAAAACATCCATATATTTTTTAATTTTTCTCATTCCATTTCTTTGCAAGTCGCAAGAAATCAAGAAAGAAAAATATAAAGTAAATCTTAATAATAATATTAAAATTATAGATTTATATAATATTAGTAATAAACAGTATATTTCTATTAATCAATTATCTTATTTATTTAAAAACAAAACGAGTAAAAATTCATCTAATAGTATAGATCTGGGTTTTGGACGATTTACTTTTCTTCCATCGAGTTATTTTGCGAAAGTCGAATTTAATGGTCAAACAAGAATTCAGCAGTATAATTTGCTTGTGTTGAATTATCAAAATGAAATATTAATTCCTCTGCATAGTTTCATTTATTCGCTTGATTCTCTCAATCTTTATAATACAAAAATTGAAGACAATCAAATATTTATCAAATCCTATAATAAAGTAGTCAATGTAAAGCAAAATGTTCCAACAGCTCCTTCGGGATACAAAATTCCCAAATCTATTGAGCGTCCTATAATTCAAGATTTATTAAAAAACCAATAGTATGAATAACGAACTCGAAGATTTAATTAAATCAATTGAAAGTAATCTTGCTCAAATTCAATCCAAATTTAATGATTACCAAAATAATCATTTTACTAAACGTGTCCCCGAATTCTTTTGTCTGGAATTGAATGGAGAAGCTGGAGAATTAGCCAATATTGAAAAAAAACAATGGAAAGGCAGAGAAGTCAATCCAAATCAATTTGCAGACGAGTCTGCCGATGTGTTCATTGCCTTGATAAATTATGCCAATTCAAGAAATATAAATCTGGAACAAGCAGTCATCGATAAGCTTAAAAAAATTGAGCAAATCCGTCTCGAAAGAAAAGCTGAATCGAAAGATTATTAAACTTCTAAATTTGCACTGATATGGCTTTCGATAGGTTCTTTAATTTCAACCCATTGAAATTTATTCAGCACATCTACTGCGAATGCTTGCAGAAGCAATTTCTTTGCATTCTCTTCAGATATTCCACGCGATCGCAAATAAAATAACATTTCATCATCAATAAATCCCGTTGCTTCGCCGTGGGAACATTTGACGTCATCAGCATATATTTCCAATTCGGGTTTAGTATAAATTTTTGCCAAATCAGAAGTTAATATATTGCGATTTGTCTGAAAGGCATTTGTTTTTTGGGCATTTGGATGCACCAAAATTGCTCCATTAAATATACCAATGGAACTATCGTTGAGAATTCCTTTGTATAATTGATTGCTGTGACAATTTGGTTTAATATGTTCAATAAGTATATGATTATCAATTAAATCCTTATTGTTACCAATAAATAAGCCATTAAGTATTGCTTCGCAGTTTTCATCAGTAAAATATAAGCGTAAGAAATTCCTAATAAATTTTGTATTATTTGTAAAAGAATTAGAAGTCAATTTGGAATCCCTTTCTTGAACTATGTTTATGTTATTTATTGCTTGGAAATTTTCTAATCCATCTTCAATAACATAAAAATCAAGTATAGCATTTTGTTTTAAGACAATTTCAGAAAATAAATTTGAAAGAATTTCGCTTTCTGAAAGATTAATGAACTTATACGCAATTTTAGCATTTGAATTTTCTTCCAATTCAATCCGAACACGTGGAGAAATAAAAGAATTACGATCGCTTTGGCTAATAAATAATAAAACAATTTGGATAGGATCTGAATTCTTATGAATTTGTAGGTGTATTTCTTTTTGAGCAAGGACTGTATTCAGATGATAGAAATAATCAAATTCAACAGATTGCAATGGATGATAATTTTTAGCATATTCATTTAATTTTTCTATTTCCCTTATTTCAATAGAAAAACGATCATCAGCTTCAAATGAATTATTCATCAATTTTCCATTTGCAATTGGAATGATGATTGAATTCAGGGGAATATCTTTGTCCTGTAATATTTTAGTAATTGAAAGTTGATTAAGCTCTTCTTTTGCATCAAGTGAAAAATCAATTCCCTGCAAACTCGATAGCGAAGTATATTTCCATAATTCGATTTTTGAATTAGGGACCTTATTATTTTTCAAAAAATCAACAGATTCCAAAATATTGCGTTCGTTTGAATCGCCGTCTTTATATAGAAAATTTAAATTCTCTTGTATTTCATTTAATTTCATATTACATTATTATTAAGCAGTTGCAAATTCTTCTTTAATCCAATCATATCCCTTTTCTTCGAGTTCGAGAGCGAGTTCCTTTGTTCCTGAAAGCACAATTCTACCATTAAATAACACATGCACAAAGTCGGGAACTATATAATCCAATAATCTTTGATAATGCGTTATAATTAAAAATGATCGCGATGGGTCTCGCATTGCATTGACACCTTCAGCGACAATTTTCAGCGCATCTATATCAAGTCCAGAATCAGTCTCATCGAGAATAGCAAGTTTTGGCTCCAATATTGCCATTTGAAAAATTTCATTGCGCTTTTTCTCACCACCGGAAAATCCTTCATTGACTCCGCGAGTCAAGAAATCCTGCTCAATTTTAGCAATCTTTGCCTTTTCACGCATTATTTTGAAAAATGCTGCGGGTTCAATCGGGTCAAGTCCGTTATATTTTCTTTTTTCATTCAAAGCAAGACGCAAGAAATTCGCATTTGACACTCCCGGAATTTCAACGGGATATTGGAATGCAAGAAACAAACCTAAGCGGGCACGTTCCTCAGGTGGCATTTCTAAAAGGTTCTTACCATCAAACTCAACAGTACCATCAGTGACTTGGAATTCCTTCTTTCCCGTCAAAACTGATGCAAGAGTAGTTTTACCCGAGCCATTGGGTCCCATAATTGCATGAATTTCTCCCGAATTTATCTCGAGATTAATTCCATTTAATATTTCTTTATTCTCAATATTTGCTTTTAAATTTGTTATTTTTAACAATGACACATTTACCTCTATTTAAAAATTTGATTACGATTTATATTTTTTGTAAAAAAGTTAAGAACAATAATTTCATTAATTGAATGAACCGCTAAAAAGACGCAGTTTCTTATATACAAATAAATTATCCAACAGAACCTTCCAAACTGAGCGATAATAATCTTTGAGCTTCCACAGCAAATTCCATAGGCAATTGCTTGATAACTTCTCGCGCATACCCATTCACTATCAATCCGACTGCATCCTCTGTGGAAATTCCTCTTTGATTTAGATAAAAAATGCTTTCATCAGAAATCTTTGAAGTAGTTGCCTCGTGTTCAACTATTGAACTCTTATTTTCAATTTCAATATAAGGAAAAGTATGCGCCCCACATTGATCACCAATTAATAACGAATCGCATTGAGTATAATTCCGCGAATTCTCAGCAGATTTGGAAATCCTGACCAAACCCCTATAAGAATTATCTCCTTTTCCTGCGGATATTCCTTTTGAAACAATTCGGGAGCGAGTGTTTTTCCCAATATGATACATCTTTGTTCCCGTATCTGCCTGTTGATAATTATTAGTTAAAGCGACGGAATAAAATTCGCCAATTGAATTATCACCCTTAAGAATGCATGATGGATACTTCCAAGTGATCGCTGAACCCGTCTCGACTTGTGTCCATGAGATTTTGGAGTTATCGCCAGCGCACAGTCCACGTTTTGTTACGAAATTATAAATTCCGCCACGCCCTTCTTTATCTCCTGGATACCAATTTTGCACTGTGGAATACTTAATTTCCGCATCCTTATGAGTATAAAGTTCCACAATTGCTGCGTGCAACTGATTTTCATCTCGCATAGGTGCAGTGCAACCCTCAAGATAGCTCACATAACTTCCTTCATCGGCAATAATTAGCGTTCGCTCAAATTGCCCCGTCTGCGCAGCATTTATCCTAAAATATGTGGATAATTCAATGGGGCATCGCACTCCTTTAGGAATATAAACAAATGAGCCATCTGTAAATACTGCTGAATTAAGCGCCGCAAAGTAATTATCAGAATAAGGAACCACACTGCCAAGATATTGCTTCACTAATTCAGGATAATCTTGAATTGCTTCGGAAATTGGACAAAATATTATCCCCAAATCTTGCAGTTTTTCTTTGAATGTTGTCGCAACTGAAACACTATCCAAAATCGCATCCACAGCCACTCCCGCAAGCACTTTTTGCTCTTCGAGTGGAATACCCAATTTCTGATATGTATCAAGTATCTCGGGATCAATTTCTGCTAATGTTTTAGTTTTAGATGAGCTTTTGGGAGCTGCATAATAGTGCATATCCTGGTAATCTATTGGTGGAAAATGCACTTTCTGCCAAGTTGGCTCCTTCATTTTTTGCCAAGCACGATATGCCTTCAATCGGAATTGCAAGACAAAATCAGGTTCATTCTTTTTTTGAGAAATAAAGTGAATTACTTCTTCACTTAATCCTTTTGGCGTTATATCTTGATCAATATTAGACACAAAGCCATATTTATATTCGCTTTTAGTAATTTCTTCAATCAAATTATTTTGTTCAGCCATGGCCTTCACTATAAATTTTCGTTAAATAAAAGACGTATTTATCTTATTAAAATTTATGAACAAACCAGATGAGGTTTTCTCATAAGGGTCATTGGACAATTCAATAAGACAGTGAAAAGTCATTGCGATGAATGAACTGGCGAAGCAATCTCATTATCCCGTGAGGACATATTGCAAAATCTTAGTTTCAATTTGATTAGGACTGACTTTATTTATTATTTTTAATAATAATTTGTAATTTTAAATTTTTAAAATTTTGAAATTTTGAAATCAATGCATAATACTCAATTATCTACCAAGCCGAAAATAATTACGAAACCAATTTTAATTTTATCAATTGTTAGCTTGCTCACAGATATTGCAAGCGAAATGCTATATCCAATTATGCCAATATATTTGCGGTCTATTGGCTTTTCAGTATTGTTGATTGGCGTATTGGAAGGGCTGGTGGAAGCAGTCGCAGGGATTTCCAAAGGGTATTTTGGAAATTTATCCGATTCCATCCAAAAGCGCGCGATTTTTGTTAGAATTGGCTATACAATGAGTGCTATCGCAAAGCCCCTAATTGCGCTTTTCACAAATCCCTTTTGGGTGTTTGGTGTTCGGACTGTTGAGCGACTTGGAAAAGGTGTGCGAACAAGTGCTCGCGATGCTTTACTTTCTGATTATACAACTCCGGAAAATAAGGGGCGAGTTTTCGGATTTCATCGTAGTATGGATACTGTTGGTGCAGCTATTGGACCAATCGTTGCTTTAATCTTCCTTTCGTTTCTACCTGGAAAATATTCATCGCTCTTTCTTCTTGCAACTATACCTGGGGTATTTGCCATACTTTTATCATTTTTAGTGAAAGATAAAAAGCAAGATGTAACTATTGAGAAGAAGAAAGTCGGGTTTTTCACATTTTTAAAGTTTTGGAAAGAAGCCACTCCTCAATATAAATTGATTGTTTCCGGTTTATTAGTTTTTACTTTAATCAATAGTGCAGATACTTTTCTCTTGCTATTTTTAAAATTTAAGGGTTTATCAGACACTCAGGTTATTTCCACATATATTTTCTACAATATTATTTATGCAATATTAAGTTATCCCGTCGGAATTCTATCGGACAAAATTGGACAAAAGAAAATAATAATTGCGGGATTGTTTGCATTTGGTATTGTTTATGGTGCATTTAGCTTTGCAAATTCTTTGTGGATGGTCTTTGCTTTGTTCTTAATTTATGGATTTTATGCAGCAGCGACGGAAGGAATATCAAAAGCATTAATCACCAATATTGTTGATAAATCTAAAACTGCGACTGCTCTTGGATTTTATAATAGTTTTGCAAGTATTGCTACGCTATTAGCTTCATCACTTGCAGGTTTAATTTGGAACACATATTCCCCGCGAGCTACCTTTATGATTTCATCGATTGGGGCATTTGTTGTTGCTATATTTTTCCTATTTACGCTTTTCCAACAAAGATTTTCTGTTCAAAAAGAAAATTAAGTAAATAAATAAATAAAAACCCCTCATTTGAAAGGAGGGGTTTTAATAATATATGTTAATATATTTAATTATATCATTCTTGATTTACACTTATTCTCATCGCATAGAAACTTCGCCATACAAAAACAAGAGCAACTATTAAGAAAATTCCGCCAATCCAGGGTGCTATTGCTCGGAAGTTTGGCGCAATAGCAATTTCCATTGCAAGCAATCCGAACAAAGTTGTGAATTTAATTATTGGATTAAGCGAAACAGAGGACGTATCTTTGAATGGATCTCCAACAGTATCGCCAATGACGCAGGCATCGTGTAGCGGTGTCCCCTTTTCTTTCAAATTGACTTCAACATATTTTTTCGCATTATCCCAGCATCCACCTGCATTTGCCATAAACATAGCTTGAAATAATCCGAAGATCGCAATAGAAATCAAATAACTTACAAACATTGATACTGAATTATTTGTATAGGCAGGGGAAGAGAGAAATGCAAAGGCAAGTGCAAATGAGAAAATTGCAATAAAAATATTTATCATTCCACTTTGGGCATATTGTGTACAGATTTTTACAACTTCTTTAGATGCTTCCACCGACGCTGATTTGCTTGCATTTTCATCTAATTTGATGTTCCTCTTAATGAAAGCTACTGCACGGTATGCTCCTGATGAGACTGCTTGCAAAGATGCTCCTGTAAACCAATAAATAACAGCTCCACCCAAAATAAATCCGAGAATAGTAAATGGATTTAATATATTTAATATCGTTTCAGGTTGCACACCTAATGTCTTTTGAATAACAAGAATAAGCGAGAATATCATAGTTGTAGCCCCGACAACAGCTGTGCCGATTAATACAGGTTTCGCGGTAGCTTTGAACGTGTTTCCAGCGCCATCATTTGCTTCAAGATATTCTTTGGCATTTTCAAAATCAGGTGTGAAACCGAAATCTCGTTCAATTTCTTCAGAAATATTGGGCATTTCTTCTATTAATGATAATTCGTAAACTGATTGTGCATTGTCAGTTACTGGTCCATAACTATCTACTGCAATCGTTATAGGTCCCATTCCAAGAAAACCAAATGCAACAAGTCCAAAAGCAAATATTGCGGGGTAAGTCATGTATCCACTAAGTCCATAGTTACTTGCTAAATATGCAATGAACATTAATACAAAGAATACAAGTCCCTGCCAGAATGCGCTGAAATTGCCTGCAACAAGTCCTGAAATAATATTCAAGGACGCACCACCTTCTTTAGAAGCATCCACAACTTCCTGAACATGTTTGGAATTGGTTGATGTAAATATCTTGGTGAGTTCTGGAATTAAGGCGGCACCGAGCGTTCCACAACTAATAATGATTGATAATACTATCCATATATTGTTTGGCAGATATGATAATTGCCACCAACTGATTAAAAATGTTGCCATGATTGATAGTACTGATGTAATCCATATCAAATGAGTAAGAGGTTTTTCATAATCAATCTTAGTTGCTTTTCCGTATAAAGCTTGTGAAACACCTTTATTTATATAAAATGCCAAAATAGAGGTGATGATCATTATAATTCTCATTAAAAATATCCAAGTGATCAATTCTGCTTGATACTGTGGAAATACTGCAAGAACTATAAAGCTAATTAAAGCAACGCCTGTGACACCATAAGTTTCAAATCCATCAGCAGTTGGTCCAACGCTATCTCCTGCATTGTCGCCTACACAATCTGCAATAACTCCTGGGTTCCTTGGATCGTCTTCTTTAATTTTGAATACGACTTTCATTAAATCAGAACCAATATCAGCAATTTTTGTAAATATACCACCTGCAATTCTTAATGCTGATGCTCCAAGGGATTCGCCAATGGCAAATCCTATAAAGCAGGAACCTGCTAATGACTTTGGTATAATTAGCAAAATTGTAAGCATCATAATCAGTTCCACGCATACTAAGGCAACACCGATGCTCATCCCTGAATCAAGTGGTATATCAAGCAATTTCAATGGCTTTTTTTGGAGTGAGGCAAATGCCATACGTGAATTTGAAAGTGTGTTCATTCTGATTCCGAACCATGCGACGCCATAAGAACCGAGAATACCAATGACTGTCCAAGATAATATTATTGCAACTCCGCCAAGTCCCATTGGGGTGGGATTGAGCACTCCAAAGTAAAAACCAATTACAATGGCAATGAATATAAATAATATTATTAAAAATTTGCCTTGTTGCAATAAATAAGTTTTGCAAGTTTGGAAAATTGTATTACCTACCTCGAGCATCGAAACGTGAGCTTTTATTTTTCTTACTTTAAAGAATTGATAAATTCCGAATAAAAGCCCAAGCAGACAAATAAAAAACCCTAACGACAGGAGGAGATTTTGCTGTGGAGTTAATTGGGGAATAATCAAATCAGCTTCGCTTGCGAATACCGAATTGAGATTTGAACCAAACAGCAAAATGAGTATTGTTATAAATGACCGTTTTTGTGACATAAGAAATCCTTGTATATTTTAATCAAAACATATTCCACTTCAAAAATTATATAAATATCAAAATTACAAAAATTTTTATAAATAAAGCGGGGAATGACTTATCTAATACAAATTGTCCATTGCGGGTTATTATAGCGTCAAGATTGCAAATGACTACGGATGCACGGATACGGCAGGAAACAGGAATTATAGTATTCAGCTCAATGGCATAACATTAACAAATAATTCGACCATTATAGCAAGAATACATGGAATGTCATTGATGGGACATGAGCTTACAAA
>DIEP01000058.1 GCA_002418685.1 Ignavibacteria bacterium UBA5771 | reverse complement strand
GTCTCATAAGTCAAATTTCGATTATTTCGAGCATAGCGAGAAATCCAGATGACATTGATATGTAAGGACATTCGGATTTCTTTCTCTGCTTCTAATGATCAATATTTGATTTATGAGACCCCGGCAGAATTCCTTTCACAAATTATATTCAATAAAAAATGCTAATCTATATTTGGACCTAACATATTTTCAGGTCGAACATATTTATCAAATTCTTCTTCAGTCAATAATTTTAGTTCAAGAGCACCCTGTTTCAAAGTCAAATTGTTCTTATGCGCATATTTAGCAATTTTTGCTGCATTATCATATCCAATATATGGATTCAAAGCAGTCACAAGCATAAGAGTATCATCCAAATAATGCTGAATCTTTTCTCGATTTGCTTCGATGCCTTGTGCACAATGTTCATTAAACATTCGGGCAGTATCAGAAAGCAATCGCACACTTTGTAGAAAATTATAAATCAAAACAGGTTTAAAAACATTAAGCTCGAAATTTCCCGATGCTCCTGCCATATTCACCGCGACATCATTTGCAATTACTTGCACAGCAACCATTGTCATTGCCTCTGATTGCGTTGGATTTACTTTACCAGGCATAATCGATGAGCCTGGCTCATTTTCGGGAATTATCAACTCACCAATCCCACATCGTGGACCTGATGCAAGCCAACGTATATCATTTGCAATTTTCATAAATGATGCCGCGAGAGTTTTCATAGCTCCATGCGCAAAAACAAGAGCATCGTGTGCTGCAAGTGCTTCAAATTTATTTGGTGCTTGAACAAATGGAAGACCCGTTAATTCGGCAATTTTACCTACTGCAAGTTCGGCAAATCTTGGATGAGTGTTCAGCCCCGTTCCAACCGCAGTTCCACCAAGTGCCAGCTCATAAATTCCTGGCAGCACTGCTTTAATTCGCTCAATTCCATTGGTTAGTTGCTGTGTGTATCCTGAGAACTCTTGTCCGAGGGACAATGGCACAGCATCCTGCAAATGTGTCCTTCCAACCTTGATAATATCCTTGAATTGATTGGACTTTTCTGCTAAAGTATTTTTCAGGACTTCAACAGCGGGAATCAATCGATGAGTAATTTCCTCAGCTGCCGCAATATGCATAGCAGTTGGGAAAGTATCATTCGAACTTTGAGATTTATTCACATCATCATTTGGATGAATGGGATTTTTGCTGCCCATCACTCCACCTGCAATTTCAATAGCTCTGTTCGAGATTACTTCATTTGCATTCATATTTGATTGCGTCCCCGAACCCGTTTGCCAAATTGAAAGTGGAAAATGTTCATCGAGTTTGCCTTCGATTACTTCGTCAGCAGCCTGAGAAATCAATTCCATTTTCTCTTTCGATAATAAACCAAGTTCGTAATTAGCAATGGCAGCCGCCTTTTTCAAAATTCCCATTGCACGAATAATTTCACGTGGCATTTTTTCTGTGCCAATTTCAAAATGAATTAATGAACGAGCTGATTGTGCACCGTAATACTTATCAGCGGGCACTTGGATTTCGCCCATTGAGTCTTTTTCAATTCGATATTCCATTTTTTACTCCTTTATAAAATATATAATTTTAAATAAACAAATTTATGAAAAATCTTTGATTTCAGGTTAAATTATGATTTTTAATTAATATGTGAAATTAGCCAATTTTTATTCTAATATCAATGGCATATATATCATCTTCTGTTGCAATCAATGGATTTATATCCATTTCGGATATTTCAGGAGCAATTCGTGTCAATTCAGATATTCTTAATATTATATCAATCAATTTTTCTTGATTTATACCCTTTTGACCACGAACACCTTCAATCATTGGATAACTGCGAATTGATTTAATTAGTCGATCAGCTGTATTTTTCCCAAACGGTGCAAGCTCATAAGCAACATCTTTTATAACTTCAATAAATATTCCTCCTAAACCAAAGAATATTAAATGACCGAAGGTTTCTTCTTTTTTTACTCCAATGTATAATTCTGTTCCTTTTAGCATTGGTTGAATTAAAGCTCCTTCTGCATTTGGAATGGATATAATTTTTGCAAACGCCTTCCGCAACTCATTATCATCTTGGATGTTCAATATCACACCGCCAACATCTGTTTTATGGACAGGTCCTATTATTTTCATTACAACGGGATAACTGATTTTTTTTGAAAACATATCTATATCGCTTTCATTTTTTATAAGAATTTCCGTTGCTCTTGGTATCCCTATTGCATCTAAAATTTTTGCATTATTTTCAGGTGATAAAAATTTACCTTTCTCATTTGTTTTAATAATATCCCTTATAATATCATAGTTTATCGAATATGAAGGTTGAGTTTCTTCAATATATTTAGGTGAATTATATACCCGAGCTAATGCTTCTGCAAGACGTGTTTCATCAGGAAAAATAGCATTTCCAAGGGAAATAAAATGTTCAATAGCATCTTTGGTTTGCACAGGTGACGGAAGAACGGGAAATATTGGCTTTTTGGAATTATTAATTTTTTCATTCAAAATATCATAAGCGGGAGTAACATCAAAAAGACCAGGCGTTCCATAAATAACAATGCTCCCATCGATATTATCAAATTTATTCTCCACATAATCGAGTATTAGCCCTAATTGTTCGGGTGTCCCCGTTGCAAGAAAATCAATTGGATTTGAAACAGATGAGCCATAAAACAATTCATCGAGCAAGTCTTTTGCATCAGTTCCTTCAATCTTAGGAACTTTGAAACCATCTTTTATCAGTTGATCTGTGCAGAGAATTCCCGGTCCTCCCGCATGAGTTATAACAGCAAGATTCTTGCCATGTAATTCTCTATACATCAATACACATGCAACGGTCACAAGCTCATCACGACTGAAGCTGCGGATTATACCTGCTTTTTTAAATAAAGCATCAACCGCTGTATCAGACCCCGCCAAAGCACCCGTATGCGATGAAACTGCACGAGCACCCGAATCGGTCGAACCCGCCTTTAATGCTATAATTTTTGCTCCTTTTTTGATAAGTGATGATGTATGCTTATAAAATTTCTCGGGATTATGAACTTGCTCGATATAAATCATTTTCACTTTTGCGCCATTTGAGGAAAAAGTTTCGTCCCAATATTCTAATACTTCTTCAACTCCAATTTGAGCACTATTTCCAACAGAATAAACACTGGAAAAGGGCAGTCCGCGAAGAATTGCTTGCTCCACAATAAATACTGCTGTAGCCCCCGAACCCGTGACAAAATCAACACCCTTAATTTCTAACTTGGGAATTGCCCCTGCAAAGACTCCTGCATAATTTGTATTTAGCACGCCGATGCTGTTAGGTCCAATCAGATTAGCATTATATTTTTTAATTATTGCTTTCAGTTCATTTTCTAATTTTTTGCCTTCCTCGTTTAATTCCCCGAATCCCGCGGAAAAGACAATAAAACCTCGCGTATTTTTATTTTCTGCAAGATATTGAACTGTTTCATTAACAGCAGAAGCGGGAATCGCGAGAATGGCACAGTCTGTTTCGGGAAGTTGCGAAATATTATTATAGCACTTCAATCCTTGAATGATAGATTCTTTGGGATTGACAGGATAAATATTTTTTGAAAAATTTGCGAATAATAGATTTTTTAATACTTTGCCGCCAGGTTTTGTAATATCATTGGAAGCGCCAATAATTGCAATACTTTTTGGATTTAAAATTGAACTATTTAACATATTATTTATTGATTATAATTAAATTGATTTTGAAAAAAAATAAAATTAACTAATTTGCAAAAAACAAACCTTCGATTTTAGTCAGATTGATTATGATTTTTAGTGGGACTGTCAAAGTCTTCCTCATTTTCATTCTGAATGGAACGCACGGAAATGAAGATATATCAAAATGAGCCCGCAAGGATTAAAGGTTTATAGAATGCAAATTTTGAAGGAAATGCGCACTCGTCAGTATCAAATTGGAAAAATAAATATTTCTTAAACATCTCAAATCTCTGCGGAACTAATGTCAAATTTATCATATTAAAGGTCTTCGGGATTCTTCGCTTCCAATATGAATACGTTCGATAAGATTGCCCTTTATTTGAATCAAATTTTTGATAGATAGATTGGCAATTTAATGGGAAATAATACGTTAATATTTTTTGAAAAAAGATATTTCTTATTCAATTTGTGAATTTTTGCTAATTTTGAATTCGTGGAAAATATAAATATATGGGATGCAAATTTTGTAGTTGTTGATGTTGAAACGACAGGGCACTCTCCCACTCAAAATCGGATGATGGATTTAGCGGCAATCGTAGTAAGCGATGGAGAAATTCAAGAAGAATTTCATTCCTTGATTAATCCTCATCAATTCATACCGCCTTTTATTGCTCAGATGACAAAAATTACAAATGAATCTGTCTTCCATGCACCCGAAGAAAGAGATGTTATTCCGAAATTTAATGAGTTATTTCAAAAAGAAAACACAATTTTCGTTGCCCATAATGCAATCTTTGATTTTAGCTTTGTTTCAGAAGCATTCAAAAGACTTGGAATTGATGGATTTCAGCCACCCGTCCTTGATACTTTGAAGCTCGCAAGGCGCATTTTTCCTGAAAATCAAAAAAAAGGTGTTTCAAGTTTGGCAAGCCTATTTGGAATAAAAATACGAAATCGCCATTCTGCATTAGGTGATGCACAAGCAACTGCGAAAATTTTGCTCTATTTCCTTGATTTGCTTGAAGATGAATTTGAAATTGCAACGGTAGAAGATTTGCTTGCTTTCCAAAATAAGAAGACTCAACATTATGTTGCAAAACCCGAAAAATTCGAATTCATTGAAAGTAAGCTCCAGACTATCCCCAATGAGCCCGGCGTATATTATTTTTATAATTCACGGAAAGAAATTATCTATGTTGGTAAAGCAAAATCTCTCCGCCGCCGCGTGATGAATTACTTCCAACCCGGAAGTATTTCTTCAAGTAAAACGAATGCTCTTTCAAAACACATCAGGGATATCAGTTGGGAAGAAACCAATAATGAGTTGTCTGCTTTATTATTAGAAGCGCGGAAAATCTTTGAATTAAAACCTAAATATAACACGCTTGGACGTCGAATACGTTCGTTTCCCTTTTTAAAAATAACCACAAATGAAAAATTTCCAAAAGCAGAAATCACTTTCAGACCAGGCGAAGTTGGTGAATACTATGGTCCTTTCGCAAATAAATGGATTGCAGAAGAAGTTAAGGAAATAATTGATAGAAATTTTCAATTAATAAAATGCGATAAAAATCTAAAAGGCAACGAAAATATCGAGCCTTGCATATATTTTCAAATGCACCAATGCCTTGCTCCGTGTTCAGAAGCACATCGCAATTCGCAAGAATATTCGCAAGAAGTTGTAAATGTCCGGAATTTTTTAAGTGGTTTTGCCGATAAATTAGTTTCAAGCCTTGAAAGTAAGATGTATAAATACGCTGATGATTGCGAATTTGAAAAAGCCAATGAAATCAAATATACAATACATTCTATTAAAAAAGTTTTGAATAATGGAGAGAATTTTTATAATTCCATTGGAGATAAAAATTTCGTATTGATTTTGCCAAATGAATCGTCCGAAAAATTGGTTGATATTTTCTTTTTCAGAAATTCAAGACTATACTTTCATCAAACAGTTGGGAAAAAAGGCAAAATCAACGAAATTATAGCCACAAATATTCACAAAATTTATTTTAATGGAATCATTGACTCAAAAACATTATCAAAAGAAGAGATAAACGAAATTAAGATAACAAATTCTTGGCTGGCACTGACCAAAGATAATGGACGAGTTGTTTATATCCCAAAAGAAACCGATGAGTCCACTATTGGCAAACTCATTTTATCCTCAATTAATGAATTGGAGTAATTGCATCACGTTTTGCAATACTTTCTTTTTCGTATAGAACTACTAAAATAGTCATTGAGTCTGAACTTTCCGGATTTTTTATAGTAATTATACTGTTTTAAAAATATAAAATCCTTAAAATTCATCATTTTCTGAATTATTTTATTTAATAAATAAATAATTATTCTTAATTTTAATTTTAATATTAAGTAAAATTTTCAAAAATATAATTATCATTCTTATGAAGAATCTTTACAAACTTTCTTTTGTTCACATTGCAATACTTGTCTTCTCTTTATTAACATATAGTCAATCATTTTCAGAATGTAATTATTCAGGTTGTGCCCCGATAGTGCAGACACCTACTGAAAATTATATCAATCGCGTCAAATGTGGAAATATTGATAAAACTTCTTACACTCAATCAACGGTTGCCAATTATACTTCTTTAAGTACTGATATGACAGTTGGTTTGAGTTATTCCATAATAGTTTATAATGGAAATGCATGGGGCACAGATCAAGTAAGTGTTTTCATAGATTGGAATAAAGATTGTGATTTTAATGATACGGGAGAGACTTATGTCCTAAATTCAAATCAAGGTGGCTGGAATTTTACAGGGTTTATATCTGTTCCGATGTCAGCAGTAGTGGGATCTACTCGTATGCGAATTCGTATGTCATTAAATTCAACTCCCGCACCCTGCGATTTCTCACTTTATGGTGAAGTCGAAGATTATAGTATTAATGTAATAACAGCACCATCAATAAATACTACGCAATTAGTTGATTCGCAATTCTGCGTAGGAAGTTCATTCCAAGTATCTTATGAGATAGCCGGAACCTTCAATTTAGGCAATCAATTTACTGCCCAACTTTCAGATGAATTTGGGAATTTCAATAATCCAACAACCATCGGAACTCTGAATAGCACGGGAAATGGAACTATTGAATGTACTTTACTTGATACTGCAAAAGCCAGTAATAACTATTATATTAGAATTGTAAGTTCTGATCCTGTCATTATTGGCACAATTCAAGGTCCAATATCAATTAGTTCATTGCCAATTGCTTACAAAATTCTCGGGGATGGGATTTATTGTAGTAATAATTTACAGGGTGCACTGATTGAATTAGACAGTAGTCAAGTAAATACTCATTATCAATTAAAAATTGATACTACTAATGTTGGTTCTGTCGTTGTTGGAACAGGTAGTAAAATTAGCTTTGGGTATTTCACAGCAGAAGGAAGTTACACAATTGAAGCAACATCTCCCGATGGTTGTAAAAATATTATGGAAAATATAGTTCAAGTAAAAAAAGTCCAGCCACCTACCGTATTCAGTATGTCAAGTGGAAATAGAATCTTTAATCAACTTGTGGATACTTCATTTTGCGATGGAGATATAGGGATTGCGATAGGATTAAGTGGTAGCGAGAACAATGTTCATTACATTCTTAAGGTGAATGGGAATAAACAGATTTCTTCCAAGATTGGAACAGGAACAGATTTGAGTTTTGGAATTTTTACTGAAGAAGGAACATACACCATTGAAGCTATAACAGTGCTTGGACTTTGTACTAATATTATGAAGGGTAGCATAAAAATAAGAAAAATACTTACTCCGAAGCAATACACTATCTTGGGTGCAGATCATTTTTGTGAGGGAAGTGAAGGATCTGAGATTGGACTAAGCAAATCTGACAATGGCGTGATTTATCAATTGATGCGAGATGGGAGACCGATTGGGAATCCGATCTCGGGAACAGGGAGCAGTATTAGTTTTGGGAAACAAAATATTGTCGGATTATACACAATAGAAGCCGCGAGCATTGAAGGAAATTGCACAAAAGAAATGAATGGCAACATTAATTTGAAAGAAATACCAAGTCCTGAAATATCAATAACGGGTAATATGACTCCAAAGTTTGGTGGAAATGAAAATTATACAGATGAATCTGCTGGTGAAGATGATCAATACGTTTGGACAGTCCTTGGTGGCAAAATACAAGGTAGTAATACTAGTTCTTCCGTCATTATCGATTGGGGCAATAATAAGACAGGTAAGGTCCGTTTAACAAAGACAAATGTTTATGGTTGCACAACCACAGTGGAAGTTGATATAAATCTAATAAATAATGTAGTTGCTGACTTTGAAGTAGATAAAATCAAAGGTGAAGTACCATTTGAAGTAAAATTCACTGACAAGTCGGAAGGTTATATAACTTACCATAATTGGGATTTTGGAGATGGATATTCAAGCCCACTGCTGAATCCAAGCCATGTTTATAAAATTCCTGGGAAATACACAGTGAAATTAACAGTTGGATATGACGATGTGTTTATAGATAAAATCAAAACTGATTTAATAACAGCTGAGAATGTACTTGGTGTCAATGAATCATCAGCAAATTTAATTAGCAAAAATGGTATATCAATATCAGCAATAGAGCCAAATCCGTCAAGCGATGTGATTCGATTTACTTATGGAGTAAATACTCCACAAAATATTTCAATTGCGATATATAACATTTATGGTGAACGAGTAATGGCAATATCAGATGGATACATATCTGAAGGGACATATAATAAGGAAATGGACATCTCAAATTTACCGAGTGGAGCATATTATTTGCAAATTCTTGGCAAAGATGGGCAGGTCAATCAAATGATCAGTGTTGTGAGATAGATAATTAGAACCTTCCGAATATTTCAAAACATCAGAACGTTTGGTAATACTGTAAGGTTTAATTGTATTTAGTTGAAATATATCAAATTCAAAAAAAATAATATTTCAAAATTTATACTCTTAAATAGAAGAATTTCTTCCTTGTGTAATCTATTTTACTACAAATGATGCAATGTTGATTTTAAATAAAAATTATTTTGTAGTAATGTGTAACTTTTTAGTATTTTTTCAGTCTACAATATATATTCTTTTTGTTATTTTTGATTATTATTAATAAAGCTAATTTAAAAAAAATAAAATTAAGGTGATTCTTATGAAGAAATTATTCAAACTTACAATTAAACAAATTGTAATACTCTTAATGTGTTTATTTGCCTATACTCAGGCATTCTCGCAATGTAGTTACTGTACAGCATCCACTAGCTATATGGATGAATATATTGGAGCAGTCGAATTTGGTGACATTTATAACTGGAATTGGGATTGGTCTTCTGGAGTATACGATTATACTTACTATAGTACAGACCTGAAAGCCGGTGAAAGTTATTACATGTATGTCTATAATGGTGGTTATGCATATTCGTCTGATCAAGTTGGAGTGTTTATTGACTGGAACCAAGATTGCGATTTTGATGACGCTTATGAGCAGCAATATCTCACTACTTATAGCAGTGGATGGGAGTTTTTGGGGTATGTGTATGTTCCTATGACTGCAAGCCCCGGACCTACGAGGATGCGAGTTCGAATGACGTATTCCTCTACCCCTTCCCCATGTGGGTCGTCGTCTTATGGGGAGGTCGAAGATTATACCGTCAATGTTATTCCTTCGGTAACACTAACAACTCTACCGTTAGTTGAGACACAGTTCTGTGCAGGCAATTCATTCCAAGTATCTTATGAAGCAACGGGACCCTTTAATTGGGGGAATATCTTTACTGCTCAGATTTCTGATCAATTTGGTAATTTTAGTAGTCCAATAACAGTTGGAACTCTAACCAGTACTGGAAGTGGTACGATAGACTGCACAATACCGACTGATTTTAAAGCCAGCGATAACTATTACATTAGGGTTATAGGTTCAGATCCATCAATAGAGGGTTCAAGTTATGGTCCAATAACAATTTATCAATTACCTGTTGCATACAAGGTTATTGGGAATGGGTCTTATTGCATTAATGACCCAAAGGGTTCTCCAATAGAATTAGATAATAGCCAAGCAAATACACTTTATCAATTAAAATTCAATGGGAACAATATTGGATCTCCTGTTATGGGAACAGGGAACACAATTAGCTTCGGAAACTACAAAACTGAAGGGAATTACACAATCGAAGCAACATCTCAATATGGCTGTAAAAATATGATGTATGGTATGGTTCAAGTAAAGATAATTCCACTTCCAACTGTATATACTATGTCAGGTGGGAGCAAATTCTATAATGAACCCGGGGATGGCACATATTGCGATGGAGAAGACGGAGTTGCGATAGGAATGAGCAATAGCGACTTAAATGTCAAGTATACACTAAAATTCAATGGGAACGTAGACATTACCACTGTGTCTGGAACTGGAGGTGGATTGAGCTTCGGATATTTTACTCAGGAAGGCACTTATACTGCCACCGCAATAACTACTGATGGTGGATGTCCAAATAGTATGAGTGGCAGCATAACAGTTAGAAAGATACCCGCTCCAGAAAAATATACTCTCACAACATCTGGTAAATATTGTGAGGGCGAAGCAGGGGCTGATATCTCATTAAATGGATCGCAAGCGGGTGTTCTTTATCAGCTCCAATTCAATGGTGAAAATCTTGGTGATCCAATTAATGGGACAGGTAGTAGCATAAGTTTCGGAAAATATAAAAATGAAGGAATTTATACTGTTGTTGCAACTTCAACAAGTATGGGATGCACAACACAAATGAATGGTAAAGTTAGCCCTCAGATGATTCCTAATCCTAAAGTATATGATATTACTGGACTGAATTATTTTTGCAAAGGGAGTGAAGGATCTGAGATTTCTTTGAGCAATACTGAAATGGGTATAATGTATCAATTGATGCATGACGGCAATCCAATTGGAAATGCAATTACAGGAACAGAGAGCAGTATCAGTTTTGGAAAACAAAATGTTGCCGGATTATACACAATAGAAGCCACGAGCATTGAAGGAAATTGCACAAAAGAAATGAATGGCAGTATTAATTTGAAAGAAATACCAAGTCCTGAAATATCAATAACGGGTAATATGACTCCGAAGTTTGGTGGAAATGAAAATTATACTGATGCTTCTGCTGGTGAAGGTGGAGATACATATTTCTGGTCTGCTGAAGGTGGAGAAATACAAGGTAGCAATACTGGTTCTTCCGTCATTATCGATTGGGGCAATAACAAGACAGGTAAAGTCCGTTTAACAAAGACAAATGTTTATGGATGCACAACCACAGTGGAAGTTGATATAAATCTAATAAATAATGTAGTTGCCGACTTTGAAGTAGATAATATCAAAGGTGAAGTACCACTTGAAGTGAAATTCACAGACAAGTCGGAAGGTTATTTAACCTACCGTAATTGGGACTTTGGAGATGGATCATCAAGCCCTGTTCAAAATCCAAGCCATGTGTATAAAATTCCTGGAACATACACAGTGAAATTAACGGTTGGATATGACGATGTGTTCATTGATGAAATCAAAACTGATTTAATAACAGCTGAGAATGTACTTAGTATCGATGAATCATCAGCAAATTTAATTAGCAGAAATGGTATAACAATATCAGCGATAGAGCCAAATCCGTCAAGCGATGTGATTCGATTTACTTATGGAGTAAATACTCCACAAAAT
>DIEP01000028.1 GCA_002418685.1 Ignavibacteria bacterium UBA5771 | reverse complement strand
CAATCAGTCTTTTTTGCTCCATTTTCTAACAAAGTTAGAGCTAATGAATTAAGTGTGGAACCCGTAGTAAATACATCATCTACTAGCAGAAACGTTTTATTCTGTAATGATTGTTTGCTGATTTTATGATTAATTTTAAAAATATGCTCGACGTTTTCTTTTCGCTTTTGAGCATTGAAGGCGGTTTGCGTTTGTGTATAGATTTTTCTCTGCACTAATCTTGAATTTACGGGGATATTTATAATTTCACTTATTCCTTTTGCAATAAAATTTGATTGATTATATCCCCGTTCTCGAACTTTTGCTTGATGAATTGGAACAGGGATGATCGCATCATATTCTTCCATATTTTCCTGTAATAATCGGCTCCCTAATAGCTTTCCTAATTCAATCCCGATATTTTTAAGAGAGTAATATTTCAAATGATGAATTAAATTCATATAGTTCGCATCTTTCACTGAAAAAAGCGAACATACCTTGCTAATTGCAATATCATCGGGCTCCCATATCTCAAACATTCTATCCAATATAGCTTCGGAATTCGGTGCAAATGGCATATTATGGTAGCATTCATCGCAAATATAATTCATCGAATGGTTTTCAGGTATTGCATTATTGCAAACAAGGCAATATTTCGGTGCAATAAAATCTATGAAACTATTACCCAAATATCGAAACAGCTGCATAAATATTTATTCTACATTTTGAATCTGTTCTCGAATGCGTTCGAGCTCTTCTTTTTCAAGTACTACAAGTTGAGAAATGTCAGCATCGTTAGCTTTTGAACCGATTGTATTAATTTCCCTATTCATTTCTTGCAATAGAAAATTGATCTTTCTACCTTCACTAATTTTGCTATTAACCGCTTCATTGAAAAATGAGATATGCGAATCCAACCGAGTGCATTCTTCTGTAATATCCAATTTGTCTGCAAGAATCACCAATTCAAGATATAATCTTTGCTCGTCAATTTCATCACTTTCGAAAAGTTGAGCTATTTTTTGGCGGAATTTTTCACGTTCTTGCGGAATTTTCTCCATACCAAGAGCTCGGATTTTGTCTAAATTAGATTGGAAGCGTTTCATTCGATTGAAAATGTCTTTTTCAAGATTCTTTCCTTCGATTAGCTGCATTTTTTCGAGGTTCATAAGTGCTTGGTTTGTTGCTTGCTTTATAACTTGTGTAAAAAGTCTTTCATCTTCTTGAGAATTAGATTCGATAAAGAATTCATCGAATTTGATTAAATGTTCCAGATGGATTGCATCTTTCATTTTCAGAGAATTTTTGATTGAATTTAAAGAACTATAAACTGCTTTTACTTTCTCTTCATTGAAAGATAACATCTTTGTTGGGTCTGTATACTCTACCTGAATTGAAAGAGTGACTGTTCCCCGCGAAATTCTATTTTTTATCATTTCGCGCAGTTGCAATTCTATGCTTTGTAAATTCCTTGGGAGCCGAATATTGATATCGAGCATTTTCCCATTTACACATTTAAGTTCGCAAAGTGTTTTGATATAATCTTTTGTAAATTCAGCCTTTGCATAACCTGTCATACTTTTTAACATATTATTCCTTTGTTTTTTTCAAATTAAAATTATTGATATTTGTATATTTTTGATAAATATAATTTACTAATAAATTTCTTATTTTTTTATAGTCCTAACAATTCTGAAACCTGTCGATTGCAATGAATTATCGGGATAAGATCGATTCGACGATCTTGCGAAAATATTACCCTCATTCCACGAACCCCCACGAGCAACATGTCTTGAACCTGAGTCAGGTCCCTTTGGGTCTGTTCCGCTTGAATTATTATAATAATCATCTGCATAAAAATCCCAGCACCATTCCCATAAATTGCCATTCATATCGAAAAGTCCCCACAGATTTCCCGTTTTTCTACCGCTCGGATGTGAATGCATTCCCGAATTCATATTATACCAACCCAAATCATCTAAAATCCAATCTCCTGAATATTCTCCTTGCGTCCCCGCTCGGCAAGCATACTCCCATTCAGATTCAGTTGGCAGTCTCCATCCATCAGTCTCAACGTTCCATGTCACATTTTCACCAAAAAATTGATAGGCAGGCGTTAAACCATCGATTTCCGATAATTTATTGCAAAATTGAATGGCATCAATCCAATTAACACTATCAACGGGCAGTTTGTGATCTTTCACTATGCTTGGATTTGTTCCCATTACTTGCTCATAAACAAATTGATTTATTTCATAAATTGACATTAGAAATGGTGATGATATCTGCACAGTATGAACAGGTAGCTCATCTTTCAATCCATAATTTGATCCCATGATAAATGAGCCACTGCTTATTTCCACACATTCAATTTTTGGCAATCGACTGACTTTAATCGCGTATTTATTTGATGAATCTTGATCAACAATGACCATCACCTCGCTTGATGAAGTTAATGGAACAATTACTTTAATCTGTGAAATAGTCCATTTCAAACATTTCGTAGAATTAATGATATTTTGATTATCAAATACAAGAAAACTTGTAATTGAAGGGTCTCCAAAATACGAGCCATAAATTGTTAATGTATCGCCAACCCAAGTATTTTCAGGAATAACCTTATCGATAATTGGTTTTCCCTGTTCATTAATAATTTTATCATCGCTACAACTGATAACCAGAAGCACTAAAACACATATATATAAGCACTTTGCAAAATTCATAAATAGGTAAGTCAGATAAACAAATTTTTTAACAACTACAAAATTAATTCATTTCAAAATATTACAATCAAATAATCAAATTAAATACTCTTTTTATTTTAAATCCATCCGTTGAAAAGCAAAATTTGTTTAATTTCGCAAAAAACATAGAAGAATTCTGATGAATGCCTTACAAATTATGATTTTCGCAATAGCGTGGTTTATATTCGGCTATTTTTGGTATGGGGGAAAAATGGGAAAGAAAGTTTTAAAAATTGACAAATCTCGCCCCACACCTGCCAATTCAAAATATGATGGTTTAGATTATGTTCCAACCAATTCTGTTGTCTTATTTGGGCATCATTTTTCAGCAATCTCGGGAGCAGGACCAATCGTGGGACCTATCCTTGCTTATGCTTTGTTTGGATGGTTGCCCGCATTGCTTTGGATACTGCTCGGTTCAGTCTTTATGGGAGCAGTGCATGATTTTTCATCACTTGTTATTTCAATTCGCAATGATGGTCGCTCGATAGTTGAAATTGCTGATGGTGCAATTTCAAGAACTGCAAGTACATTATTCGCAGTCTTTGTCTGGTTTACTCTTGCACTTGTTCAAGCTGTGTTTGCAGATTTAACTGCAAAAACATTAATCGAAGAACCCGTAATTGCTTTTCCAACAATTGCTCTAATAGTAATCGCCATACTTTTTGGATTAATGATTTATAGGTTCAAGATAAATGTGGTTATCTCGACTATATTTGCATTAGTGGCTCTCGGATTATCTGTCTGGTTTGGGCTCAGCCATCCAATTATAATGAGCTATGAAGCATGGCTGATTATTATTATACTTTATTCATTTTTTGCATCAATTATTCCTGTATGGATTTTACTGCAACCTCGTGATTATATTTCAATGTATATTTTAATTGTGGGGATGGTGCTTGGAATTGTTGGAATTATAGTGCTGAACCCTACAATTACTGGTCCTGCATATATTTCTTTTGTAAACAAAGGCACACCTTTATTTCCAATGCTCTTTGTGATTATTGCTTGCGGTGCTATTTCGGGGTTTCATTCGCTTGTTGCTTCGGGAACTACTGCGAAACAGTTAGATAAAGAAGCTAACGCTCAAAAAATTGCTTTTGGTGGAATGCTCACCGAAGGTTTGCTTGCTGTGCTTGTGATTACAATGATTTCAAGTGTCCTTATTTGGGATCCTCTGGGAAACTCATCTAATCCAAATGCCTTCCAAGGATTCTTAGGTCAAAGTGCAGAAATTGTATTCGGCAATGCACTTGGAAGAACTACCCAAGTGCTTGGAATTCCGCTTGCAATTGGCGTTCAATTTGGCATTCTAATGCTAAACGCATTTATTTTGACAACTCTCGATGCATCAGCAAGATTAAACAGATATGTTATGCAAGAAACTATGGGAGTTCGTTATGGCGGCATTTTTAAAAATCGTTATTTTGCCTCGGGGTCAAGTCTTGTCTTTGCATATTTTCTTTGTATTGGAAATGGTTATCAAGCGATTTGGCCTATATTTGGTGCGTCTAATCAGTTGATTGGAACATTGGCATTATTTGTTGCTTCGGCATATTTATTTGGAATCAAAGCTCCTAAATTATTTACATTAATACCTGCCTATGTTATGCTTGTTATCACTGAATCTGCCCTTTTCTATCAAGCATTGTGGATATATTTGCCAAAGAGAGATTATTTGCTTCTTTCCCTTGCTACCGTACTCTTTGTCCTAGGGATTTTTGTAGCAATAGAAGCAACTCGAAAGATATTCTTTTCAAAAAAAGCAGTCTAATTTCCCCTCTTTTTAAGAGGGGAAAAAGGAGCGTTCGTATCCCATCTATGCAATGAAATTGAACGTCAATTTTCAATTATATCTTAATTACAAGCAATGAATATGATACAACCCTACATTAGCAGCTACCGGAACATCACTGTGTGGAATCAATAAATTTTCAATTATTTTTTAATTTTGTAATTCTATTTCAATTTTTTTTCTTAATTTTGTATTCTTGAAAATTGAAACGGGGCTGTAGTTCAGCTGGTTAGAATGCCTGCCTGTCACGCAGGAGGTCGAGAGTTCGAGTCTCTTCGGCCCCGCAAATTTCCTCTAAAAGCATAATCAATCCTGATTTCTAATTAAACTTCTTCTTTTTTATCATTTTTTTTCTTAAATTATAAATATGTCAAATGTGATTCAAGAAAAACTAAACGGCATCATCTTCGATTTCGAGAGTGGAAGCAGGGAAATAGCTTCGAAAGTATTTTCTTTTGTTCATGAATTTTTAAATACTGCATCAAACAATGATTGGAAAGCTGATCTGAGCGAATACTTGCAGGCAATATCTTCCAAAAAGAAGTCAATGGCAATCATAAAAAATCAAACCTCAATTCTTCAAGAAATGATTGCTGATGCAAAAACAATGATGGAACTGAACATTAAATTGCAAAATTTTGAATACGAATTCAAAAGCGTTCTAAATAAAATTATAGAAAATGCAAGAATAGAAATCTTTAACGAGAAAAAATTATATCGTATAATAACTTGCTCATATAGCAGCAATATTAGGGAAATTCTATTGTATTTTTCTAAAAACATATCTATTCAGCTTTTCGTCGTTAAATCAATTTTTAAAAATAAAGATGTCTCTGCGAAATACAAAACAGATTTTGCGAGCAGTCCAATTGCAATTCGTTATATTGAGCAATCGGAAATTGCTTTTAATATGAATTGCATTGATTTGGGAATGATTGGGGCTGATGCTGTTATTGATAATAATCACATTATAAATGGTACTCCCTCGCTTTTGCTTGCAGAAAATCTAGGAGGGAATCATCCGTTTTATTCGATTGCTGAAAAATTGAAGTTTACTGATGATATAGAAATAGAAGAAGGGTTCGATAAAATTCCGATAAAATATATTACAAAAATAATTACAGAGTGAAATATGGAAGAAAATTACGGCAAAATACCAACTCGGGAAGAAGCATGGGCTTTGCTTCTTGAATATAATCAATCGCAATCGCTAATTAATCATGCTTTATCAGTGGAATCTGTGATGAGACATTTCGCTCGTTTGAATGGCGAAGACGAGGAAAAATGGGGTATCATTGGGCTCGTGCATGATTTGGATTATGAAAAATATCCCGACCAGCACTGCGCAATGACAAAGAAAATACTTGAGGAACATAATTGGAACAGCGAATGGATTAGGGCAATCCTTTCGCATGCTTATGGATTTACAACTGACGTTGAGCCTCAAAGTTTGCTTGAAAAGACACTTTATGCGATTGATGAACTGACAGGGTTAATTACAGCAGTTACACTTGTCCGTCCCTCCAAAAAGCTCGCAGAAGTAGAAGTCAAATCAGTCAAAAAGAAATGGAAGGAAAAGCAATTTGCAAGTGGAGTAAATCGAGAAGTGATTCAGATCGGTGCCGAAAAGCTTGGGATGCCATTAGACGAGTTAATTGCTGAATCAATCAAGGGTATGCAAGAAGTTGCTGATAAAATTGGATTATAATGGAATTATAAATTGGAAGCAATTACTTCTGGCTATTGCTTTCTCAATAAATTGTATCCTCCTTTTTTCATTTGTCTTTTCAGAATTGTGAGCATATTACTATTTTTTTCTTAAATTGCATTTAGAAATATTACAAAATTGTTAAATTATTTTTTATTTAACCTGTAATGCATTTCCCTTGAATTCCCTATATTTAAAAATTATTAAAAATAAAAATTTAAGAATAATATGAAAAAATCGTTATTGTATATTTCTCTTTTCATTCTATTCGTAAATGCAAATATTTATTGCAAACCAATTGAAAAAATAAATGTAAATAATATCAAGAACTTTTTCAGCCAGAATCCATCTGCTGAATTTGATTCTACCAAACCTACAATGATTTTTTGGATATCAGAAGGATCTTGTATGAGTTGCGGTGTAATCCCTTGGGTAAATTCGTATGCACGTTCAGCTAATAATCTTAATCTGGATGCGAATGTAATAACAATACTCGAATCAGAAATACCTGAAGAAGATATTATTTATAAGAAAAAATTTATTACACTTTTTGCATTAGATACTATTCATTATTTTAAAAATCACAATATAGTGAGCAATGATAATCGAAGTAATTTGACTATAATAGATCAGGAAGGTAAAGTCTTAATCCAAAAAGCGAATTTTGATAAACAAGCAGCTATAAATTTAACTGATTATTTGCCTGTCCAAAGGAATTCTGTCAATCCAATCAACTTAAGTCAATCTATTAAGTTAATAGAAAATGATTCAATTATTATAAGCAATAATACTCGTCCATATTACCAAAAAGATCAACAAACATTAATGTTTTGCGACTTGACATTGAATCGAATATTAAAATACTCGACGACTACGGGTAATATAGTTAAAATTATAAATCCTCCCTTCGAATTCAAACATTACTTTGCTAAAAATATTCCCGATATTTCTAATCCCCAAAATATCATAAATGCTTCAAATATGAATGATTCAGTAGCAAAAGTTATAGGAAATATATGGCAACGGCTTGATTCACTGAAAAATGAATTAGTAGATTATCAAGATTTCTTTATTAACGGGACTGATACTGTAGCAATTGCACTCTTGTGGGGGACATATTATAATTTGCATCGGACAAATAAATGGTTCGTTACGCAAAGTGATCATTGGTTCAAATATTCAAATGGAAAATTTGAATTGGTGGGAAATGAAAATTTATTAATGAGTCTTTCCCCAATACATCTTATAGAATGCAAGCCATTTTCACAAAATGAATTATTGTGTAGATATATAATTCTTGGCAAAGAAGATACTCTCAATGCAAGATATAAAAAATCTGATTATGAATTCACAAAATTGAATACAAAAGATTGGACAATGACAAAATTTTTCAAATATAAATCATTTAACCCTGACTATGAAGGTGATGATAATTATATTCCAAATATAATAAAATATGCGACGAACGGTTATAGTGAATTCGTTGCATTCGATTATTTAACAAAACAAGCTAAAGTATTTCACAATGATTCAATGATTGCAGAGATTCCGACTAACGAAATATTGAAGAAATATCAAAAAAATGACAAGGATTTAATAATATTAAACGATTTATTTCTGACAAAGGATAAAGTTGCCTTGGCATTTTCCAAAAAAGAAAATGAATCCGCAACAAGTATAATATTACTAATTTATGATAAAACGGGTAGGTTAATTTCCGAAGGTACATATAACAATAATGATAGGTTAATGGATTTATACTGTTTGGATTTGGATGATAATGGATTGGTTTTATTAGATAAATGGCGATATAAGCGATGGTCAATTGACTTTTTCTCGATGAAATAGAAATCAGTGCCTAGAAAACTTTTAAAATATGATATAATCGAACTTTCTCGAAGTCCCTCACACACAAAGTGAAGGACTTGCTGAGAATTGCCTCATTTCCTTCGGAATCAATATTTTTATTCTCACACCTCTTCGTAAGAAATAAGAGTTATCCCTACCTTCCTACTTAAATTGTAATGCAAGTGGATTAAGCATTTTTAAGGCAATCTTTGCAAACGAAAATCATTTTGGCAACTTCATAACCAATTGTTACTTCTCTATTATCAACTTGGATACGAAATGGTCCGAAATATGGGGACTTTTCAAGCAAAATGATCTCTTTACCAGGAATTAAACCCGATTCCTCAATATAATTCAAAAGCTCTTTATTTTCATTTTTAATACTTGCAATCTTTCCATATGCAATTGGTTCTAATGTTGTGAGTAGTATTTCTTCGCGGGATGGCAATTCTCCATCTTTACGAGGAATTGGATGTCCACAAGGATCATATTCGGGATCCCCAAGAATATCGGTTACCTTGGTAATGAATTCTTCGCTCACATAATGCTCCAATTTACACGCTTCATCGTGAACTTGTGCAAGTTTATAACCAAGGGATTCTCGCAAATATGATTCAAGCAAACGATGATGGCGGATTACTTCAAGTGCAATGCGCTTGCCGTCTTGTGTGAGAGTTACCCCTTTATATGAATTGTAATTCACAAGACGCATTGCTCCAAGACGTTTAAGCATCCCTGTGACTGATGCACTTGATATGTTTAATTCGCGTGCAATTTCGGATGTATTACCTTCCCCATTTAAGTCTTCCAATTTATTTATTGTCTTCAGATAATTCTGAATAGATTCGCTCAACACTGCTTCTTTCTCTTCCATAATAAAACCTCAATCAATTTTTTTAATTACTAAAAAACAAAATTATATCCACCTAAATTCCATAATACAAAATTATAAAAAAATTATAATTTATACATAAATAAAGCTTAATACTATTTTAAACAGATAAGCCGAAAACGTTGCTAATAGTAGACTAAATACCGCACTTGAAATTGCAACTTTCCATTTGAACTCTTTCCATAATACAATAAAAGTTGACAAACAAGGGAAATAAAGGCATACAAATATAACAAATATTACTACTTGCGATACAGTCATCGGTAAATTACTCAAAGTGCTAACACCTAACGCTTGATAAGTCATTACAAGCACTAATTCTTTTCTAAAAAAACCAAATACAAGAGTTGAGCCAAGTTTTTCGGGCAAATCTAAAAGACCCGAAATTATTGGGGAAAACATTGTATCAAATATTGATGAAACGTTAAAGTACTCAACCCATCCAAGTACGATACCACCTAATATCAAGAACACCAAGGCGTCGCCAAGGAAATTTCTGATTTTTAACCAAGTTTTAATCAACAAATTTTTGAGGGATGGAAACTTCAAAGGCACAATTTGCATTGTCAAACCTGAATCGTCGGGCATTACTCGCGAAAAGACTTTTCCCATTAAACCTATAATGAGCATAATATAAAGAAATATTATTACTGCCCAAAAAGGACCTGTGAATGCAGCAGCAAGTGCAAAAATTACCGTCAAACGAGCGGAACAGGGGATGAAAGGAATTAAAATTGCTGTGATTATTCTATCGCGACGATTTTCTAACATTCGTGTGGCATATAATGCAGGCACAGAACAACCAATTCCCAACATTAACGGTATTATTGATTTGCCATGCAATCCGATTTTGTGCATAAGTTCATCAGTTAAAAGGACTAAGCGAGACATATAGCCCGTTTCTTCCATAATCGAAGTGAGCAATACCAATGGCAAAAAATAAGGGAGAACAATGCCAATTGCTCCATTAATTCCTTGATATGCACCATTTATTGAGAACCATAAAAATGGCGATGACTTTTGAAGTGGTGCGAATGTTTGCCCAAGCGCTAGTAGTGGTATTTCCAATAATTTTGACAAGGAATTTCCCACTAAAAAAATGCACAGAAAAAACGAACCTAATACCAATATTAAAATGCCATACCCAAGAATAGGATGTGAAATTAATGCGTCTGCTTTATCCTGAAAGGGAATCCTATCGCTTCTGATTTCGGTCACATCATTTGCAATTTCATTTGCTAAATTATGTCGATAATGCGAAATTAGCTCGTATGGATCCTGATTTAACTCTTGTATAATACTCTTTTCTATATCAGCTATTTTAGACTGAATTGAATATGAAGAAAATTCGGGGATGAAAGTTGGGTTCTCCATTGCTTTGAATGCGTAAAAGCGAGGATTGGCGATGATTTTAATGTTATTTTCTTTAATTGCTCCTTCAAGAATTGCAATTTGTTGCTCAATATTCTGATTATATTTAATGAATTTTGGAGCAGTGTGAGGAGCATTTAGCATTTGGTCAATCGTTTGAGCTAAGTCATTAATTCCTTTTCCCGCTCTTGCTTGCATTGGAATAACCTTACAACCAAGGTTTTTGGAAAGCAATTTATCATTAATTTTTATGCCTCTATGCAGAGATTCATCTTGGAAATTCAGAACAATGATCATCGGAATTCCCAAATCAAGTAACTCTACTGTGAGTTTTAATCCTCGTGCAAGATTAGTTGAATCAACCATGTTTA
>DIEP01000129.1:11980-17366 GCA_002418685.1 Ignavibacteria bacterium UBA5771 | reverse complement strand
AAGCTCTTTTTGCTTCCATATATCGCTGTTTTGCCTGAATATAGACTTTATAATCGCGAATGGGTTGAAGGATATTCGGGACAATGGGCTTTCCAAGTACATATATTTTATTAATTATTGGAGTGAGAAATGAAAAAAACAGTTATATCAAATTGGAATGCAAAAATAGTATTGATTGCATTATTTGCGGCATTTTCTGCGTTTGCAGTATCATGTGAAAAAGATGAAATTGTAAAAGTTCAACCACCACCTAACAGTTGCGATACAATCAATATTACATTTCAAACAACTATTCAACCAATTATTGCTCAAAAATGCCAAAGTTGTCATAGCAATTCAACGCAATTGGGTGGCGAGAATTTAGAAGGTTATGATAATATCAAATCATCAGCACTGAGCGGGAGATTGCTTGATGCACTAGAAGGATCGATGCAGGGATATTTGAACGATGCTTGCGAGTTTTTGAAAATTCGCGCATGGATTAATAAAGGTGCACCTAACGATTAATTAAATTTAATAATTACTTGCAATAGAATTAAAAATGAAGAGTCAATATTTTATACATAAATTATCTTACATAATAAGGAGAAATAATATTATGAAAACATCAAAATTATTTTTGACACTCGGCATAGCTGGACTATTGAGCGTTAGTCTAATCACGTCCGCAGAAGAGAAAACAGGGAAAGATATTTTTGTAAATAACAAATGCAATATGTGCCATTCGATTAACTCATTAAGTATCGAATCTAAAATGCCCAATAAATATCCCGATCTATCAGAAGTTGGAAAACTTGATCTGAAGACTGCAGATATTAAGAAATACTTGATGAAGGAAGGAGATCTCAATGGCAAAAAGCATGCTATTAAATTCAAAGGTGATGCAGCAGAACTTGACACTCTTGTTAACTGGCTGCAGACCTTAAAATAGTTTGCTGTTAAAATTTAAAGGGCTGCAAGTGAGTATTTCATTTGTATGCCCTTTTTTTATAAACAAAAAAAATTATCTTATAAATAAAATGAAAAGAAATATACTTTTTAATATTATAATGATATTCCTTGCACTTTCTATAAGCCGGGTTTATTCCCAAAGCAATGAAGTGTGCTTGGATTGTCATAATGATCCGACTATTGAAACAGAAAAGAATGGCAGAACAATTTCTCTATATGTTAATAAATTTGTCTTTGTTCAGTCATCTCATGGAAAATTAAAATGTGTGAGTTGCCATAAAGGTTTCAATCCTGAAGAATTTCCACATAAAGCTAATATAACACCAATTAATTGCAAAGAATGTCATCAAGCCCCAATGGACAAGCACGTATTTCATCCTCAATTAGTAAGGGCTGATGGAATTGGTGGTTCACCTGATTTAAATTGTAAGGGGTGCCACGGCACTCACGAAGTTAAAACAAGTTCAAGCCCTTCAAGTCCAACGAATTTTACTAATTCCACAAATTATTGTGGTAAATGCCACACAAAAGAAAAGGAAGATCACCTTAAAAGTGTGCATTTCGTGCAATTACAGAAGAATAATCCCAAAGCACCAACTTGTATATATTGCCATTCAAATAAAGTCACACCAAATTGGAAACTGGATTTGGCAACTTTAAAGAAAAATCAAGAGACACTATGTTTGGATTGTCACTTGAGTAATTCAAATAAGCAAAGTCAATTCTCAAGGACATTGATAAATTATGATAGCAGCGTGCACGGTCAAGCTATAGCAAAAGGAAATGCCAATGCTGCTATTTGCACTGATTGCCACGGCACCCACGATCTTGAGAAAGCATCGTCCCCCACTTCCAAGATTAATCGGACGAATGTTCCAAATATATGTAGCAAATGTCATTTGGCAGTCTCGCAAGAATATAAAATAAGTGTTCACGGCATTGCTTTGAGCAAGGGAAATACAGATGCCCCAACTTGCACGTTTTGCCATGGTGAACATAATATCAATCCTATAGTCCATGCACCTCGCCGTATGTTTAGCGATAATCAAATAAATCCCGAAGTTGCAATGAAGACTAAAATGGTCTATTGTGTTGTGTGCCACACGAATGAAAATATGATGAAGAAGTATAATATTCTAACGACTAACAAAGCTCACGACTGGCTGCCTTCTCTTGCAAAACATTATGAAAGTGTCCGATGTATAGATTGCCATTCATCTTACGCTCCACCGAACTTATCACATAACATTTTGCCACCTACACAGACCGTTAAAAAATGTGAGGAGTGCCATAATGAGAATTCAGTTCTTATGTCAAAGTTATATAAGCACGAAAAAACATTATCCCGTCAAAAATATGGATTTATCAATGGCACACTTCTCAGCGATGCATACGTAATTGGATCAACTCGAAACGTTTTTCTCGATTCTCTGAGTATAATTATTTTTGGTGTTGTTGTTATTGGATTAATTTTTCACGCACTGATGCGTTGGTATTTTTATAAAGGTAAATAATGAGAAAAATATATTTATATCCAATCTGGCTTAGAATATGGCATTTTTTAAACGCCTTATTAATGTTGCTTCTGATTCTTTCGGGAATTAGTTTACACTTTTCTGCAACAAGCAGCTTTTTATTTCCTTTTAAGACAGGTATGTTGATTCACAATATCAGCGGAATAGTATTAACGCTGGCCTATCTTTTTTACTTTGTTTTGAACATTACTTCAGGAAATATTAAATATTATTTCCCCGTAATAAAGGGATTCATTGGGAATTTATGGACACAAGGGAAATATTATTTATTGGGAATATTTGGTAGGGAACGCCATCCATTTCATACTGATGAAAAGCATAAATTTAATCCATTACAGCAAATCACATATCTTGGGGTAATGTATTTTCTTGTCCCATTCATAATTATCTCGGGATGGGCATTGCTTTTTCCCGAGCTTGCCCCGGATGAATTTCTTGGTATGGGCGGTATCTGGCCTATGGCTTTACTCCATACCATCCTTGGTTTCCTTGTGACTATTTTTATGATTGGGCATATATATCTTGGAACAACAGGCGAAGATCCATTAGAATACTTCAAAACGATTATTACGGGTTATCACATTGATCATGAAGAACCAGAAGTTGTAGTGATAAAAGAAGAAAAGAAAAAAGACAAATCACCAACACTCCCCTTAATTTTTTATAATCCGATTACTATAACTGGAGCTATAATTGCTATTATTACGTTTCTTGCGATTGTATTTCTTGCTGTTGTTGATTTCTTCAGTGAAGATACTAATCCATATTCGGGAATAATCAATTATGTTGTCTTACCAGCGGTTCTTATTCTGGGATTAATTCTCATAGCAATAGGAGCAATTCGTGAAAACAGACGAATTCTTCATGGGAAAGACCGCAAAGAAAAATTACCCGTTATCAATCTTAATAAGCCAAAACAACAAGTTGCTTTCCTTATTTTTCTTGTAGGGACTATCGTATTAGTTATATCGACTATATTTGGAAGTTTCCAAGCGTATCATTATACTGATTCTGATGAATTTTGCGGAACACTTTGCCATACAGTTATGCAACCCGAATACACAGCATATAAGAATTCTCCACATGCACGTGTGCACTGTGTTGATTGCCATATTGGTTCAGGAGCGACTTGGTACGTGCGATCTAAATTTTCAGGTGCTTATCAAGTTTATGCTACTATAATGAACGTTTATCCTAAACCAATAAAGACTCCTATACATAATTTACGTCCTTCCCCCGAAACTTGTGAGCAGTGCCATTGGCCCACAAAATTCTACAGCGAAAAGAATATTTCTTTTGATTTCTATACTTCTGACGAAAAGAACTCAGAATATAAATTATCTATGTTGTTGAAAACAGGTGGTGGAACTGTTGAACTCGGTAATAATTCGGGAATTCATTGGAAAATGTATTTGGAAAATGAAATTTCTTATTATGCAACTGATGAAAGAAGACAGGATATCCCTTGGGTAAGAGTCCGAAATCGCCAAACGGGTGCCGAAACATTCTATGCAAGCACTGATTCAAAAGTAAAAGTGACTAACGAAATGATTAAATCCGGGCAAGTGAGGACTTTCGATTGTATTGACTGCCACAACCGCCCAACTCATATCTACAATGTTCCTAATAAGATTGTGAACAGCTACATTTCTAATAATCGAATTGATCGCTCTATTCCTTATATTAAAAATATAGCAGTTCAAGCGCTCGAATCCAAGACAGTAAAGCAAAATGCTTCCTATTCTGATATACGCGATTTTATTATGAATTTCTATCAGCAAGCTTATCCTGACGTAATTTCAACAAAGCGGAATGAATTAGAGCAAGCAATTACTTCAACAGCGGATATTTTTTCTAAAAATTATTTCCCAAACATGAAAGTGAGTTGGAGAGCACATCCGAATAACATAGGGCACATGTATGCAAAGGGATGCTTCCGTTGCCATGATGGAAAGCATGTCAGTCCTGAAGGAAAAGTTATCACTAATGATTGCAATGCATGCCATACTATTATTTACCAAAAACCTGCATATCAAACCGAAACTATAGGAACTAATCTTGCATTTGTACATCCCGGCGGTATTGATAAGCTCGTTCAAACGCGAATCTGCTCAGATTGCCATGCTTCACAAACATTTTCAAAGCAAACCGTAATCAAGAAATAATTTAAAGTAAATAAATATCAATTAAAAGGACACGGGTAAAAGCGTGTCCTTTTTTTTTAATTTCTTGAGCATTTTACTTTAATTTAATATTAATTATACATCTGAGAAAATCGTTAACTAAAGAAAAATATGCTCTAATAAAAAATATTTATTTAAATTTGCTATATCAATGATATTACAATTATAATTTTTTTAGAAATGTATGCTTTTTTCGAAAACACTTGGTGCCGATCAACGTTCGCTTGAAGAAGTCAATGAAAGTATAGATACTACCGTTCCACAATATGGTTGGCGTCGAATTATCAATTTTCTTGGACCTGCATATTTAATTAGCGTCGGGTATATGGACCCCGGCAATTGGGCGACTGATATTGGAGGTGGAAGCCGTTATGGTTATGCCTTAATTTGGGTATTGCTACTTTCAAATTTGATGGCTGTCCTATTGCAGTATTTGAGTGCCAAACTTGGAATAGTACGTCGGTTGGATTTAGCCCAAGCTTCACGGGAGAAATATCCAAAATTAGTAAATTATACGCTCTATGGACTTGCCGAAATCGCAATTGCCGCTACTGATTTAGCAGAAGTGCTCGGAATGGCAATCGGTCTTAATTTGCTCTTTGGTTTGCCATTGCTTATTGGAGTTTCCATTACGATTTTGGATACGTTCCTAATCCTTTTCTTCCAGAAACTTGGTATGCGTAAGATTGAAGTATTCATTATTACTCTAATTTCGAT
>DIEP01000129.1:0-11871 GCA_002418685.1 Ignavibacteria bacterium UBA5771 | reverse complement strand
CATAATCTTTATTTGCATTCTGCCTTGGTTCAAACACGCAAAATAGAACGCACAACCAAAGGTATTCACAATGCTTTGAAATATAATTTAATAGATTCCACGATTGCTATGAATGTTGCTTTTCTTGTGAATTCTGCGATACTAATTCTTGCTGCATCGACGTTCTTTAAGGGAGGTTTTCATAATATAGCAGGTATTGAAGATGCTTATCAAATGCTTACACCTTTACTGGGTAGCAAACTTGCTCCCACATTATTTGCAATTGCATTAATTGCAGCGGGGCAAAGTTCAACAATTACGGGGACTCTTGCGGGTCAAGTTGTGATGGAAGGTTATCTTTATATTCGTATTCAACCGTGGATGAGAAGAATCATAACACGGTTACTTGCGATTATTCCCGCTTTAATTACAATCATAATTTTCGGCAATTCCTCAACAGTAACACTACTTATACTTAGCCAAGTGATATTGAGTATGCAATTGGGATTTGCAGTTATTCCTTTGATTCATTTTGTCAGTGATAAAAATAAAATGGGTGAATTTGCAATCAAGCCCTTGATTAAGATTCTTTCTTGGGTTACAGCAATTTTGATAGTCAGTTTGAATGTTAAACTTATATATGATACTTTCATTGAATGGTTTAGCACATCAAATCAGCCAATATTGCAATATATTGCTATATTATTAGCTTGCGGATTATTTTTTTTAATTTTATATATAACTTTTGGTCCATTGTTTATAAAACGAGTAAGTAAAGTTAAAGCTACGGCTCCACATACATATTCTATTCATCTTTCCTCGCTTATTGAACCCAAACCCATAAAGAAAATAGCAGTCCCAATTGATTTTTCACCAAGCGATCTGAAGGCAATTAGCACAGCAGCAAGTCAATTGAAAAATCAAGGTGAAGTTGTGCTTATTCATATTGTGGAAAGTGCGGGTGCAATGATTATGAAAGCAGATATTAGAGATCTTGAATCAATAGAAGACCGCGATAAATTAGAAGAATATGTCCATTCCTTGGAAACTATTGGCATCAATGCCACTTATGAACTTGGATTTGGAACCCCGAGAAAGGAAATCCCAAAAATTATAGAGAAAATCGAAGCAGACATGATTGTTATGGGGAGCCATGGCCATCGCGGAATTAAGGATTTAATATTTGGCGAAACGGTCGATTATGTTCGCCACCATATTAGTATTCCATTGTTGGTCGTGTAATTGTTCATCAAGAATTGTTGAGATATATTGATGTTCTGAGGAATACAAATAATATTGAATTAACCTTTTTAAGAGTGTGATGTATAGATAAATTAGAAAATAAATATTCAATAACCTCTATGAGCAAGCAAGATTTCTTTGTCATATTTTTTGAAAACAACTAGTAATTAGAAAGAAAAGAAAGTAATCAGTTTCTGAATCAAGTTTAGCACTACCCAAAGAAAAATGTCATTTTATAATACGAAAAATAATTTATTTCTCATTTTTCTAATAAATTAATAAAATTTGCTATAATTAAAAAAATGTTTTTAATTTTGCCCTGTATTTTTTACATAATTTAAATGATGTATTTTGATCATCAGATTACCATCGTTTGTTTATGTTCTCTATTCAGGACAATGTTTAACAGTAAAAAGGAAATGTATTTTATTGAAATGGTATAATTGCATTGTCCTTCATATATAAAAAGATTTTTCAAATTATAAATTATAAAATTGTTTAAAGAGGTTATTTATGATAGTAAAACAAAGTTTCCGAAGATCCATATTAAGGAATCTATCAATCATTTCAGTCCTTATTATTGCATTTAGTACTTGTAGTTATTCACAAAAAACCGATAACACAAGCATATCGTCAGATGATATTTTTGGCAATATTTACGCTGATTATTCAAGCAGCAGACGTGGTTCTGATAAATTTATATTGGTTGGAATGTCAACAGAACAGATGCTATCCAGCAAAAACACCTTCTTTTCAGCTATATACGATCTTTCCATAATGGGAGGATTTGATGATGCAAAAGATAATTATTTGGTTAATGCTTCTTTGGGTATGAGATTAAATGCTTTCGGCTCGGAAAATAAGTTCCATTTATATTGGGACATTATGAGTGGGTTCTCTGGTATTAAAAGTCCTCTATCCGATAAAGTCTATGGTGGTAATAATGCAAAACTTGGAATGGGCTTAGGTTATAATAATTTTAGTATTGATATTTCTGTAATGTATATTAATACTTCAATAAGATCTTTTGATCTAATTAACTTAGGTGTAAGGTATAGGTTTAAAATATAAACTTTGCAAAAAATATTCGAGTCCCATTACCTTTTTGCTATTATTAGAAGAGATAATATGTAGCCATGTTACGATCTTACAATCAAATACGATTATATAATTTTGGCGTGCTTACATATTATCTCAAATTATATTATTCACAGTAATTAGATATCTTCTACTTTTTTATTATAATCATTATTTCTATTATAATTATAGAAGAGGGAGTGAGAAGTGCTATTTGTTTATTAATTTTATCTATTTTATTTATCATTTCATCTGCGGTCACGTTCGATGAGTTGCTTCATAAGTGTCACTTATTGCCATTCTAAATGACTGTGTATTTATGCAGATCATTATGAGCAAGTATTCTTGAAAAAAAATTTCATTGGCTATTGAGATTGCTTCACTTCATTTCTTTTGGAAAACCCACCACACAAAATAATTATTCGATATATCTCAAAAGCAATATATTAGTTCTTGCTTTTTTTGGGGTGCCATGGGGGACTCGAACCCTCGACCCTCAGAGCCACAATCTGATGCTCTACCTACTGAGCTAATAGCACCGTATCAATTTGTCTCGATTCTTATCATTTTTTTTTAGTAGAAATCCTAAAAATTCATACTAATACTAATTGCATCGGAGATTTCTCACTTCATTTGCAATGAGGAGTATGATTTTTAGAATTATTCTGAAAAAAATAACTCTATTCTTACATTTATCAATATTACAAAATTAACAAATTCGCATAAATATCTTTAATTTGCCAAAAATCAATTTTGCAAATTCGAATTTGAATATTTATAATCATCATTCTGTCCTTTTAAAACTTCGCAATCTATTATTATTATTTTGCGTGCCTATTTTTCTTTCGAATTGCACTTCATTAGTGCGGTTTACTGAGCAAAGCTCTTCGGCAAATAGCTCAAAAACAGGAACAGCTCCAATTGGGATGAAATTCAAGGGGTGGGCATCTTATTATTCAAATGATTTTCACAATCGGAAAACAGCAAGTGGCGACATTTATGATAAAAATAAACTTACTGCTGCTCATCGAGATTTACCATTTGGAACTAAGCTCCGAGTGAGAAATTTAAAAAACCAACATAGTGTTATTGTCGTGGTTAATGATAGAGGACCGTTTGTTGCTGGCAGAATGCTTGACCTATCCTATCGTGCCGCTCAAGAGATTGATATGATTAAAGATGGAATCGCAGAAGTCGAAATCGAAATCATCCAATAAGCTTTGGCATAATACTTGTCTTTCTCCATTATGTATAATTTTTGGAGAATATTCTCAAGGATGGCAAATTTTCTACATATCGATAAATCATCTTTTTGGCGAATATGCTGTGCCATTATAATTATCTTATTCATTTCAAAAGGAATAGCATTAAGCCAAAATCCCACTGACCCATCCTTGCAAATTCCCAAATTATCAATCAATCTCGAATCAACTGATAAATCCAATGACCTTGTTTTGACATTGCAAATCCTTGCTGTGATGACAGTGCTGACGCTTGCTCCGTCAATTCTCATAATGATGACAAGTTTCACTCGCATTGTTATTGTCTTTTATTTTTTGAGACAAGCACTGGGAACTGCTACTCAACCTCCTTCGCAAGTCCTCACCGGATTAGCATTGTTCCTGACATTTTTCGTTATGCAACCTACTTTAAATGAAGCAAATCAAAAGGGTGTCCAACCATATATCAAGAATGAAATCACACAGCAACAAGCTGTGCATAATATTGTGCAACCCTTTCGCACTTTTATGCTAAAGCATACTCGCGAGGAAGACCTTGGATTATTTATAAAACTAAGTGGAAAAGACAAGCCACATACTATCGAGGATGTCTCGACATTAACAATTGTTCCCGCATTCACGCTTTCAGAATTGAAGATAGCATTCCAAATTGGGTTCCTGCTATTTATTCCTTTTCTTGTTCTGGATATGATTGTTGCGAGCACGTTAATGTCGCTTGGTATGTTCTTATTGCCACCTCAATTGATTTCTTTGCCAATAAAAATTTTATTATTTATTTTAGTTGATGGATGGAATTTGCTTGTTACATCCTTAATGAATGGAATTATGAAAACATAAGGAAAGTTTATGAACGAAACAATGATAGTATCTTTAGTAAAAGATGCGTTTTATTACACAATTATAATTGGCGGTCCAATTTTGCTTGTATCTCTGGTGGTTGGATTGTTTATTTCAATTTTTCAAGCGGCAACATCAATATCAGAACAAACATTAACGTTCGTTCCCAAATTGATTGCAGTTTTTCTTGTCATTGTCGCTATTTTGCCCTTTATGATTGAAAAAATGAAAGATTTTACAGTTTCAATTTTCAATATGATCCAAAATCTATAAAAAATGTTGGATTCTGCTACATTAAATCTATTGATGGGGAAATTTGTAATTTCACTCTTATTTTTCATTAGAATTAGCAGTTTCCTATTTATCGCTCCTGTGTTCTCTAACTCGGGGACAATGCCACAATTAAAAATCATTCTGGGTCTAATATTAACATTGATAGTTACGACTACTTTTTGGGACATTCAGCCTCAAATTGATTACCATTTATGGAACATTGCGCTCATTGCTTTGAAAGAATTAATGGTTGGATTTGCCATTGGTTTTTCTGCTCAACTTGTATTTTATGCAGCAAGATTTGCGGGCGGGCTTATCGATTTTGATATGGGTTTTCACACATCATTGCTATTTGATCAAAATGCTTCATCTCCTTCACTGATTGGACAAGTATTTGACTTAGTTGTCTTGATGGTATTCCTTTTGATAAATGGTCATCATTTTTTGATTGAAACGTTATTTGTAAGCTTCAAAGTTGTTCCACTTACAGTTGCTGTGCCAAGCGAAGCGACAATTTCGATACTTGCGAAATTTGCTTCATCAATATTTATAATTGCAATAAAAATTGCCGCACCCGCGATTATTGCATTATTTATTGCAAACCTTGCACTTGCTTTGCTTTCAAGAATTGCTCCACAGACTAATATTTTTGTGCTTAGCTTCCAAGTTAAAGTTGTTGTTGGATTGCTTGTTTTATTGATTTCAGTTCCATTTATTGTTTATTTCATTAAATATTCACTTCAAGATTTTCAAAGCCTTACTATGCAATGGCTTATGAGCTTAGCGCCGAGGGGGGTCTGATATGGCACAGAATCCCGATGGAATGGAAAAAACCGAGCAAGCAACTCCGAAACGGATAACCGAAGCTCGAGAGAGAGGACAAGTCGCGAAAAGTATGGATGTGACCACAGCAGCGATATTGCTGATTGGTGGAATGTCTGTATTTATGTTTATTGGATCAATATCACACAGTTTAATGGATTTATCAAAATCAGTTTTGGGTAATCTTTCGAATATAACGATTACTCAACAAAATTTACCTTATTATTTTATGAAATTAGCGCTTTTCCTTGCAAAAGTTGTGGGACCGGTTGTTCTATTGATTTTTTTTATAGCTCTCATCGCGGAAATTGCACAAGTCGGACTCAAAATTGCAACAAAAAAATTCTCAGAAGGTCTTCATTTCAAGCAAATTTTCAATCCATTTAAAAATTTGAAGCGTATATTTTTCTCTCCATATTCTTTGTTTGAACTTGGCAAAGGAATTTTGAAAATTATAATTCTTGGGGCAGTTGCATATTCTGTGTTGAGCAATAAAGATAAAGAATTGGTCTCGCTTTTGCAAATGCCATTTAATGAAATTGTGAATTTTATGTTTCGTATATCACTTGAACTTGTTTGGAAGATGGGTACCGTTTATATTTTAATAGCTGCAATGGATTTTGCATTTCAGAAATGGAAATTTAAAAATGATATGAAAATGACAAAGCAAGAAGTCAAGGAGGAATGGAAGCAGATGGAGGGGGACCCAATGGTAAAATCGCGAATTCGCTCAATTATGCGAACTCAATTAAGGCAAATTATGTTGAGAAATGTTCCTTCTGCTGATGTAATTCTAACGAATCCCACGCATTTTGCCGTTGCATTGCAATATGATCAGAAAGGGATGTCCGCACCGAAAGTGATTGCCAAAGGTGTGGATTACCTTGCTTTAAAAATCCGCGAAATCGCCAATGAAAATGAAATTCCTATAGTTGAAAACCCACCCTTAACCCGCCAAATTTATTACAATGTCGAAGTCGATCAGGAAATTCCCGAAGAATTATACAAAGCAGTTGCCCAAGTGCTTGCTTATGTATATTCCTTACGTGAGAACGTTGTCAATTAAATATTTGGAACCGTTGTAAATTTAAAATTATTGGCAGTAGAACAGACGCCCCCGTCTGTATGCAAAGTTGGAATGAAATTGCTTTAACTTGGATATTTGCTCACAATGACCGGTAAAATAACACAGTTATTGTGAGGAATGAAATGACAAAGCAATCTATAAAATCTGCACACTTCTTTTTGCGGAAGAGAAAAAATGTCTGATTCGAAGCAGAAACTTCATTAAAAAAACGAGTTGTTTCTTTTGTTTATCTTGCAATTTTAAAATTTTCTTTTAATTTGCAATTAAAAATTAAATAGAAATGGAAAAAAACAAATACGACGAGATTTTTTTCAATTACCAAAAGTCAATTCAAGAGGAAATTGATAAGACTTTGAATAAAAGCCAGCCAAACAATCTCTATGAACCATTGCGATTCCTTATGGAAGCTGGTGGAAAACGTCTTCGTCCTGTTCTGATAATGGCAGTTGCGAAATTAGTCGGTGGTGATCCAAGTATTGCACTCAAACCCGCAGTCGCAATTGAACTGCTGCATAATTTTTCGCTTATTCATGATGATATAATGGACAAAGCGCCCCTCCGCCGAAATAAGCAAACAATTCATACTAAATGGAATGATTCAATCGCAATACTATCGGGCGACTTGCTCCTTGCAATATCATTCAGGAAAGCTATTGAGGATTTCAATGAATCAACTTCTCACTTGATTTTGGCTGCAATGATTGATGCTTTGATTGAAATCTGTGAAGGTCAAGGTTATGATATTAATTTTGAAAATAATCGGGATGTGACACTTGATGACTATCTTATGATGATTGACAAAAAAACAGCGAAACTTATCGAAAAATCTCTTCTGATTGGTGGTTATGCAGGTAATGCGTCAGAATATGATCTGAATTTGCTCGAACAAATTGGACATAACATTGGGATGGGTTTCCAAATTCAAGACGATTTACTGGATTTGTCAGCACCAAATCCCAAATTTGGCAAAATTCAAGGGCAGGATTTAAAAGAAGGGAAAAAGACATATTTATTCTTTATTGCAAAAATGCAAATCAATGATCCCAAAAGCATAGAATTATTGAATAAATTTTTGGAAAATAAGGGCTTAAATGAGCAAGATATTCCTACAATGATAGAGATATTCCGGAATAATGGCGTTTTCGATATTGCAAATAAAATGATTCAAGAATATTATGCAAAAACACTTGAATTGCTTTCTAATTTCAAAGATACTGAAGAAAAATCATTTTTTGAACAACTAATTAAAAATATATTTGAAAGAGAATATTAAATAATTAATCATCAATTTCGAGTGAATAAAATCATAAAATTCTAATTTTTTCATAATTTACATTTTTTATAATTATTTAGTAAATAATATGCAACAAATTCAATCAAACATATCGACTAAATCTAATGAATATAAAGATAATTTCGAGAATTCCCAGCGATTGCTTTCGGAACTCAAAGAACGCATTGCCCGTGTGAAGCAAGGAGGAACTGAATCAGCTCGGCAAAAGCATCTTTCACGTGGAAAATTACTCACTCGTGATAGGGTTCAGCATTTGCTCGATCACGATACACCATTTATGGAGCTATCTTCGCTTGCCGCTTGGGATATGTATGATAATCAATCGCCAGGTGCAGGAATGATCACAGGCATTGGCGTTGTCAAAGGCAGAGAAGTTATGATTGTTGCAAATGATGCGACTGTAAAAGGCGGCACATATTTTCCGATGACTATAAAAAAGCACATCCGCGCCCAAGAAATTGCGATTCAAAATCATTTGCCTTGCGTGTATCTTGTGGATTCGGGTGGGATATTTTTACCTCTTCAATCAGAGACGTTCCCCGATAAGGACCATTTTGGGAAAATCTTTTATAATCAAGCAATTATGTCCGCAATGAATATACCTCAAATTTCTGTTGTAATGGGTTCATGCACTGCGGGTGGAGCCTATGTTCCCGCAATGAGCGATGAAACTATTATGGTAAAAAATCAGGCAACAATCTTTATCGGTGGTCCTCCACTTGTGAAAGCTGCGACAGGCGAAGATGTTACCGAAGAAGAGCTTGGAGGTGCTGATGTGCACACAAAGATTTCGGGAGTTGCTGATCACCTTGCAATGAATGATGAACACGCACTTCAAATAGCTCGAAATATCGTTGAAAATCTTTCATTCGAGCAAAAGTTTGATATTGGCAGAATTGAACCCGAAGAACCATACTATGATCCCGAAGAAATTTATGGAATAGTTCCAAAAAATATTCGCCACCCGTTCGATATGCACGAAATTATTGCTCGGATTGTTGATGGAAGCCGCTTCCACGAATTCAAAGAAAATTATGGCAGAACGCTCGTCACGGGCTTCGCTCATATTATGGGTTATCCCGTTGGAATTGTTGCAAATAATGGAGTGCTTTTTTCTGAATCAAGTTTGAAGGGTGCCCATTTTATCGAAATGTGCAGTATCCGGAAAATTCCATTGATATTTTTGCAAAATATAACAGGGTTCATTGTCGGAAAAAAATATGAACACGGTGGAATTGCAAAAGATGGTGCAAAAATGGTCCATGCTGTTGCAAATGCACAAGTGCCCAAATTTACTGTGATTATTGGCGGCTCTTATGGTGCAGGCAATTATGCCATGTGCGGAAGGGGATATAACCCACGATTGCTTTTTATATATCCACATGGAAAAATTAGCGTAATGGGTGGAGATCAAGCAGCAGACGTCCTCGCCACTGTGAAAATCAATCAATTGGAAAAGCAGGGCAATAAATTAAGTGATGAGGAAATTCGTAATATCCGCGAGCCAATCATTCAGCAATACGAGGAACAAGCAAGCCCATATTATAGCACTGCCCGAATTTGGGATGATGGGATAATTGATCCATTGAAAACTCGCGAAATCCTTGCTCTGTCCATTGCAATGTCGCTCAATTCGCCCATTCTTGACCATAATTTCGGAGTATTCAGAATGTAGGGGTTGATGGATCAATATTTTGAAGGGTGCAATTATTCCATTTCTCCAATAAAACAAAGGCAAATATAAGATTTTATATTTGCCTTTAAATTTAATTAAATTTATTTTCTTAACTTTTATAATCGATCGAAACGAGCTTGGAAGAACCTCAAGAATTTTGGCTCGTAGACCATTTTCAAACCGCGAGCTTCGTGACGTTTTTTGTATAATTCAACAACTGAATAAGCCACAACATCAAGATGAGCTTGTGTATATACGCGTCGGGGAATAGTCAATCGCACTAATTCAAGTTTGGGTTTATATTCTTCGCCCGCACTATTTCTTCCTGCTGAAACAATACCGCGTTCCATTGAGCGAACACCTGACTCGACATATAAATCCGATGCCAATGCTTGTGCGGGATATTGCTCCTGTGGAATATGATCATAGAATTTCTTCGCATCAAGGAACACAGCGTGCCCGCCAATGGGTTCGACAATTGGAATGCCATTTTCTAATAATAAATTTCCTAAATACTCGACTTGCTTAATTCGGAATTCAATAGTATCTTGCTGAACCATTTCTTCAATACCCCGTCCCATCGCTTCCATATCACGTCCCGCTAAACCACCATAGGTATGCAATCCTTCATACACTACTACAAGATTACGGAGTTCATCGCACAAATTTGGGTCATTGACTGCAACAAAACCACCAATATTTACCATCAAGTCTTTTTTACCTGATACGGTTGCGCCATCAGAATATGAGCAAAACTCGCGTAATATTTCAGTAATAGCTTTATTTTTATAACCTTCTTCTCTTTGTTGAATGAAATACGCATTTTCAACTACTCGCGTTGCATCGATAAATACTTTAATTCCATTTTTATGTGCTAATTCGGAAACTTCACGCATATTAGCCATCGAAATTGGCTGTCCGCCTGCCATATTAACAGTTGCAGCCACGCTAATGTAAGGAATTTTGTCAGCACCTACTTTGTTAATCAAATCTTGGAATTTTTTCAAATCGATATTACCTTTGAAGGGCAAATGTGTTTGCGGTTCATTTGCTTCGTCAATGATCACATCCACAAATTTTCCACCTGCAAGCTCCTGATGTTGTCGAGTTGTTGTGAAATACATATTGCCAGGTATATAATCGCCTGGTTTAATCAGAACTTGCGAAAGCAAATGCTCAGCACCGCGCCCTTGATGAGTTGGAACTGTGAATTTGTATCCATAATATTTTTCGACATTATTTGATAAATAATAGAAATTCTTACTTCCAGCATAAGCTTCATCGCCAAGCATCATACCTGCCCATTGATAATCGCTCATTGCATTAGTGCCACTATCAGTGAGCAAATCGATATACACATCATCTGAATGCAGAAGAAATGTGTTATATCCCGCTTCTTTGATTTTTTCGATACGATGTTCTTTTGAAGTAATTTTGACGGGTTCTACCACTTTAATTTTATATGGTTCTGCCCAAGGTTTTCTTGAAAATGACATTGAAATGCCTCGTTATTAAACTTTATAAATTGTTAAATATGAATATAATATAAATTGCAAAATTACGAAAAATAAAAAAAATAGCCGTCCAATTAGATACGCATTTGCTAGAAAAGTTTGAAATACGTTTGTCATTTCTTTGATTATCTATGAATATAGTATATGTTTTTGTTGTAAAATTGAGCAAGAATTCAAAAAAGAATTTCCCATAAAATATTATTACCTCCGACTTCTTCAAAATATATTTTTATTCATATTATTAACTAATAAAAGGCAAAATCATTCTTGAGATTAAATTAAAAATAAAAAGTTCATTTTTAAAAATTTATTCTATATAATTTGTTAAATTTGAAAAAAAATAATGAGTTAAAATCAAAAGAAAATAAATTATTAGCAATAGAAAATTAAAAATAGATGAAAGATGAACAAAAACATTAAAATTTCCGAAATTATGAGTAAGAATGTCTTTACTGTGGATATTAACGATCCCGTCCGTAAAGCAGACGAGATATTCAAAAGAGAAAAGATTCATCACCTCCCTGTTTTAGAAGGTGATAAATTCGTAGGTCTGATTTTTGAAAATAAATTAGAAGAATACGCTCTGCGGCACTTATATGATTTCAATGAATCTGAGGAAGAAATTGAGGACAATTCGATAAGTGAATATGAACATTTAATCAATAAGGACCTGCATTTTCTATACCCTGAAGATACAATTCAGAAGGCTGTTGAACTAATGACAAAATATCGTTATGAATGCTTGCCAGTCGTAGATTGGGAGAAGCATATTGTGGGAATACTATCTTTTTACGATATTTTGCTATATTTGAATAAATACTTTAAAGAGG
>DIEP01000120.1 GCA_002418685.1 Ignavibacteria bacterium UBA5771 | reverse complement strand
CTGTCATTTTCATTTGCTCTAACTATGAGGATTTCCTTATATATTTTCAGTATTTTATCCTCTTTCTGATTTTGACTGCAAGCAAAGAGACTCGCACTCAATAGAATTAATGCAATTATTCCCGCTGTTTTTTTCATATTTTAAATTTTATTTTTTTAAAATACTAAATTAATGAATAGTATGAGAATTGGCGACCATAGACATTATATATACGAATCAAACCAAAAGGAGGGAGGGTTTACAACCATATCTAAACGGCTTTATATAATAACCATTAAAAACTTCCTGCACTCTGTTAAATAACTGTTTTGATATTAAGGGTTGGTATTTATGCGGATATAGTTCATTCTTTTCGCATTTCGCCATAAGAAAACAAGTCTCTAAGAATTGAATATATTTTACTTTTTGGCTCGTGCTTAAGTTCTTTGTAATTGCTTTTGGTATGCATTTCCAAGCATATTAATAATGTGCTGAGTTCTTATGTGGGTCAAGGATTATATTTTTGCTTTTTCCTTTGTCGTCACAAACGCCAATATACCCTATTTTGGGTTTTGTTATCCATACTTGGTTTTGTATTTTCTGCTCGTTGCACCTTTTTACATCATCGGAGAGTCTATAATATTTCTCTACTCTTCTTTTTCTTTCTTTTCTATTGATTTGGCTTCATCCCAAAGAACGTCCATTTCGGGGAGTGTCATATCGTTCATATCTCTGCCCAATTCTTTTGAGCGATTCTCTATGTGCTGAAAACGACGTGTAAATTTCATATTCGCATATTGCAGGGCTTCCTCGGGTATAATCCCCTCGAAACGTGCAGCATTAACAAGCGAAAAAAGCAAATCGCCAAATTCCTCTTCAGCTCTTGCTTTATCACCGGCTTGCAATTCATCTTTCAATTCCTGAAATTCTTCATTAACCTTTGCCCAGACATCAGTTTTTTCGTTCCAATCAAAACCAACGCGAGATGCTTTATGCTGAATACGTTCTGCACGCAATAAAGCAGGAAGTGCAGCAGGAACTCCATCAAGAATGCTCCCGTCTCGCTCAGTTTTCTTTATATTTTCCCAATTTTTGAGCACTTGCGATTGATTTTCGACCTCAACTTCGCCAAAAACATGGGGATGACGACGCACCATTTTTGAGTGAATCTTTTCAAATACTTCTTTCAACGTAAATGCCTGCCTTTGCTCAGCAATTACTGAATGCATAAAAATATGTAGAAGCAAATCGCCCAATTCCGCTGATAATTCCTGATCGTCTTTCTTATAGACTGCATCCATCACTTCATAAGCCTCTTCAATAGTAAGTTGGGCAATACTTTCATTTGTTTGTTCTTTATCCCATGGGCAATTTTCGCGTAATATCCAAACTAATTTATAAAACGTGTCAAACCAATCATTCAAGCTATCGGGATTTTGTGGTAAAGGAATATCGACTTTATTATTTGCCATATTATTTTTTAATTTAATAAATTATTGACGAATAATCGGATGAAAGCAATAAAAACACTGCTCTTTATTGCAAAAGGTGGGTCAGTAATCACAAGGTCAATTGAATTATTAGGAATATTCTTCATTCCTTCAATACAATCCATATTATAAACTTTATTAAACTCTAAATCCATATTTTTCTCCAAATTCCTTGCCTCAACACATAAAGTTATTTTGAATTGCTTATTGCAATTTCCAAAAAATAATAAACAAAATTACTGATTATTTTATAAAAAATTATACCTTATTAGTATTTGATACGGATACATTTATGGCATCTATTATTCTATCAAAGACTTCACTGAGCTCACCCACACCGCTCACTTTGATTAGCAGTCCCTTTTGCTGATAATAATCAATCAGGGGCTTGGTACTTTGATGATAAACTTGCAGGCGATTGCGGACGGTGTCTTCTTTGTCGTCATCTCTTTGATATATATCGCATATACCTTTATCGCAATCCTTTGGATCGGGTGGTGGATTGTAAATTATGTGGAAAGTGCGGTTGCATGTTCGGCAAGACCTTCTGCCCGATATTCGTTCTATTAATATTTCGTCAGGAACATCCAAAAGCACTACGGCGTTTATTATAATTCCCAGCTCCGAGATAAGATTATCAAGAGCAATAGCCTGAGGAATTGTTCTTGGAAACCCATCAAGGAGGAATCCATTTTTATAGATGGGGTTTAACAATTCTTCTCGAATCATACCTATTATTATTTCATCAGGAACAAGCGCCCCCGCATCCATATAACTTTTTGCGTAAAGACCTAACTGAGTTTGCTCTTTCACATTTTTTCGCAAAATATCGCCTGTTGATATTTGAACTGTACCGAATTTCTTGCAGATTTTTTCTGCCTGCGTTCCTTTGCCCGCTCCCGGCGGTCCCATAAGAATTATGTTCATATTATCTTTTTTTTATTTAATAATTATATTTATAATTTATATTATATAAATCGCATTTATTGAGAAACTACCTAAAAGCATTAATAATGCGAATATTCCAAGCGCTTTCCGAGGTGTTCCAATATCGTCTTCGTTTTCAACAGGTGGATGCTTCAATCTGATGACAAACTTTGCTAATATTGCCCAAACCAGCCATCCCGTCCACATCCCTTTCAAAATCGGGAATTTCGCGAAAAAATATTGAAAAAACAAATATATCGAACGACCAAACCCTGTTAATATAGTCGTAGCGTTTGTTTCGTCTAAATATAAATACCATTCATACATTGCACCCAATAAACCAAGAATTAAAAGCAGCCAAAAGAATGCACGTGAAACTGCATAATGCCCTTTTGTTCCAAAAATTGAATAAGTAATATGTCCGCCATCAAGTTGTCCCATTGGGAGCAAATTCATTGCTGTAACAAATAATCCGAACCATCCAACATTGAGAAATGGATAATGATATATTTCATTCATTGGTGGCAAGAATCCATTTGGATTGGCAAACAATTTGGAAAACAATGAATATAGCAATGTGTCGCCAAAAAATAAACCCGACATAGGAATTGCACCATTCCCATTTTGCAAGTATTCAGGATGAATTTGATAAACATATTCTTTGCCCGGCAGTGTCTCCAGCCCAATAATCAAAAAGATACAGCAAACGATAAATCCCGCAATTGGTCCCGCTATGCCAATATCAAACAGAGCTTTTTTGGAAGTGACAGGTTCTTTTATTCTAATGACTGCTCCCATCGTTCCAAAATTTAGCGCAATTGGAAATGGGAATGGAATATAATATGGAAGTGTAGTTTGAATTCCATAATATCGAGCAGCAAAGTAATGACCGAATTCATGGGAAGAAAGGAAAGTCAGAATCAATATAGCATAAGTAATGCCATATTGCCAATTCAGAATTTCCATAATATTTTTGTTCTGCCATTGTGCACCCGAAATCATACAAGTGATAAAAGTGAAAATGAACAGCCATATATACTTTGAATATTTCTCTTTTCTCATATTACGAATTTAACAAATATTTAGCAAAGGGAAGCCTACAAACCTAACTTCCAAGTAATAATTCTATAAAAAATCAATGTGAATTTTTATAGAATTGTCATATTAAGATAAATTTTTTGCTTAATTTAAATTTTCTTAATTAATAATTTTATGTCAACTCATACATATTTTATTTATGATATTGAAACTGCTGCAATTCCCTACGAAAATTTTTCGGAATCGCAACGCGAATATTTAATACGCGGTGCAAAAAATGACGAAGAAATTAGCAAGAAGAAGGGAGAAATGGCACTCTATCCTCTGACTGCCCAGGTAGCAACTATTGGTTTGAAAATTATTGAAGTCGCGGAAGACGGAATGGAAACCATTTTGAAATCAGGTGCTTTGATGAATAATCCAAATATTGCAGAGGACAAAATAATCCTTGAAAAAGAAACAGACGATGCGGGCATTGAGACTTCATTTTGTCAGTCTAATGAATCAGATGTGTTAAAAGGATTCTGGAATTTACTTGCACATTACAAAAATGCGACACTCATTACTTTCAATGGGAGGAATTTTGATGCACCATTTTTAATGCTTCGGTCCGCAGTTTTGGAAATCGTTCCAACGCGAAATTTAATGGAAGGCACAAAATTTAATTACCCCCTACATATAGATTTGCTCGATGAGCTAACATTCTATACGCAGAGCAATTATGGGGCAACTCGACGTTTTAATTTTGATTTTTATACGCAAGCATTTGGATTGCCATCGCCCAAATCAAAGGAAGTTAATGGTTCGATTGTTAGCGAATTCTTTGCCGAGGAGAAATATTCTGAAATAGCTCGTTATTGCTTGCGAGATGTGCAGGCAACGTGGGATTTATACAAGCGTATTCGGAACTATTTATTTATTTGATATAGTTGGGATTACTTCATCCAATATATTTATTTTTAGATATTGCGAAGCAAGGTGAAAAGATTCTTGAATTAAAAAACCCTCCACAAGTATAAATACCTTTGGAAGGTTAAATAGTTTCATCCATAGTTTGTTACAAAAGTTCATATTCGGTCACTTCATACATCTTGGGAATCCCGCATTCCGTAATCTCAATGCCTCCAAGATTTATCGCGTTGCATGAAATTACAATTTACGATACTGTATGAAACAACTCCTAATCATCGTCGACTTGATTCAGCACTTCTTGATAACTTTGCTGAAAGATAGTTTATCGAATCATGTCTATCTGAGCTTGTGTTGTGTCCTGAGCAATATTTACCACTTTTGGTCTTGGCACACTTAGCAATCCTGATACTATCACCCATTTGCCATTTTGTTTCTTTAGTGTGCGAGCACCACGCAGAAATAGATTTTCAGTTTTCCCTCCTATACTTGCTTCAAAAGATCCGCCAAAGAGAACTGATGCAATTGTAGCATTTTTATCCATCACGATATACACATCGGTCAATGGTCCATATTTTGTATAATCGTATGCATCCCATTGCTTCTGTATTGCTGCTTTAAAATCAGCAAATGTCTTAATGACTTCGCCTTCATCAGTTCCAAAAAATGTGACTGAATCAGCCAAAGTATTTACAAGTTCTGCAAAGTTCTTTTGTTCTGAAGCACGGTTGTAATTTTCAATGACTTGTAAGATTGCTTGTTTTTCTTTGTTAATTTCATCAGTCGTTAATACCCGTGGTTCCGTTTGGCAGGAGACCAAAACAAACAAACTGCAAATTGTGAGTAATGTCATTTTTTTCATATTGTCTCTCCTTATTCTGGTATAAAAATTGACTTTTTAAATTTGTTAATTTAATAAACTGTAAAATAAGACATTTTTTCAAATAAACAAACAAAATTTTTATGAAAATTACATCAATTAACCATAATTATATTCAAAAAGTTCAAAAATTCGCCGATTCTCTTCCCCAAATATCACATCAACCCATTATTAATAAAGGAATTAGCGACGATATTCAAAAAAATGAATGGAATATTAATATTCTTAATGATGTTTTAATAAAATTGGAGAATAATATACATAGTGAGGATAATCATCCACTTGCTCGTTCGGAGAACTCTCCAATTGAATTATATGCAGATGCATTGTCTGAACTGCAAAAAGCAACAGCTTCCATTCCAATTGATGGAAATAAGTTCCAAGGCAATTTGGACCCTGCAATTCTTATTGATTTATTAGTTCAATAAATTAATAGACTGCGATCGCTTCAATCTCGATTAAAACATCTCGAGGTAATTTCCCGACTTGAAATGCAGCACGGGCGGGCTTGCTTTCAGAAAAATATCCTTCGTATATTTGGTTCATTATTGCGAAATCATCCATATTTTTAAGCAGGACAGTCGTTTTAACCACATTCTGCAAAGTTAAATTTTCAGATTGCAAAATTCCTTGAATATTTTTAATTACCTGATGAGTTTGAGATTGTATATCCTCACCTGCCAGATTCCCGTTGGGAGTTAGAGGTATTTGCCCTGAAATAAACATAAAATTACCTCCCGCAGCAATGGCTTGCGAATACGGTCCAATCGGTGCAGGAGCGGTTTCTGTGAAAATGATTTTTTTCATTTTATTAAAATTATTATTTTCAAAATTACTGAATTAAGAAAAATCATCGTAATTTTGTTAAATATTTTATTTGAACATTATGAAAATATGCATTACGGGGGGAGCTGGATTCATAGGCTCTAATATTGCTGAACATTATATCAAGCTTGGTCACGAAGTTGTGATTATCGATAATCTTGCACTTGGATTTCGACAAAACATCCCCGATGGAGCCAAATTTTATCATATTGATATTAATGATGAAGAAATCCATGATATTTTTAAAAAAGAAAAATTTGACATTGTCAATCATCACGCAGCATTGATGAGCGTTCGCTATTCTGTTTCGATGCCGCTTGAAGATGCCCGCACTAATATTCTTGGTAGCATCAATCTATTGGAAGCATCCAAAAACTCGGGCGTTAAAAAATTTATTTTTTCATCTTTTGCAGGAACTGTGTATGGCGAACAAGATGTCTTCCCATGCGATGAGAACCATCCCAATAGACCCGTTTCGCCTTATGGTGTCTCGAAATTATCAACAGAAAAATATATAGAATATTACAACACACTTTACGATATGGACTTTGTAATATTCCGATATACAAATGTTTATGGCAGACGTCAGAATCCTCTTGGCGAAGCAGGAGTTGTTGCAATATTTGCATTGAAAATGTTAAATAATCAGCCGACATATATCACAGGCGATGGCAGCATCACTCGCGATTATGTTTATATTGATGATATTCTTAGCGCTCATGAACTTGCACTCAATGATAATGTGAAGGGCATTTTTAACATTGCTACGGGTATTGAAACCGATTTAAATCATATTTTCGACAAATTAGCTAATCTGACAAATTATAAATTGCCAAAAGTTTATACTCCCCCAAAGCTTGGTGAGCAAAAACGCTCGGTATGCACAGCAGATAAATTCAAAAATTTAACAGGTTGGCAGCCCCTGACCATGCTTGATGAAGGATTACCAAAGACTGTTGAATTTTATAAATCTTATAATGCGAAGTAATATTTTGGAGATTATGTTTTTAAATTGAGCGCCACCCAATGAAGAATCTATAAAACTGAATTGAGACCCTTAGCTTCATTAAGATCTATATCAAGTGTATCTTTCTAAACTTCATAAATTGAAATAGAAAAAATACTTCTTATAAAAATATAAATTTCCTTAATTTGCATATTTATTTGACAAAAAGTTTAATTATGAATAATTATAATATTAATAAATCATCTCAGATATATTTTAACAAATATCCAAGACAAATCTCTATTTTTAAATCAATACTTTTTTCGGCTTTTATTATCTTCGGTTTTGTTGCATGCGACCAAATCAAGCCACCTTACGAAGAAAATAATATTCAGCCAACCGATACTACTACTAAGACAGTCCTCTTGGAAGAATATACAGGATTCCGTTGTGGAAATTGTCCCGCAGCCGCCGAAATCTCTCATAATTTAAAAGCAAAATATGGGGACAAAGTTGTAGTTATGGCAATCCATGTTGGGTCACTTGCAATGCCAACTCCTCAGCATAAATATGATTTTAGGACTACTACGGGAAATGAATTAGATGATTATTTCAAAATAGGATGGGAAATTGGGACGCCAAATGGTTTGATAGATAGGGTTCCCTATAATGGTAGTTTAGTGCTTGGTGAGACAACTTGGGAAGCTGCCTTGCTTGCACGTATGAAAGAGAAGGCAAAGATGACTCTCAAGTTCGAGAATGCAAATTTTAATTTATCTGAAAATACAATTTCCACACAATTGAAAATTAAGTTCATCGAAAAAGGGCTTGCAAATTACAATATAGCCATCTATATTGTTGAAGATTCCGTCGTAAATTATCAGACTGATTATCGTCTTAGTCCACCCGACATACTTGATTACGTTCACAACAATACACTACGCGGTGCAATCACAAGCACTTGGGGAGTACCTATAAGTGATACTGATATTGCCGCAGGAGCAGAAATTACTAAAGATTTCAGCTATTCTTTGCCTGAAAATATAGATTGGAGAATGAATTGGGTGCGACTTGTCGCAGTTATTACTAATTCCGAAACAAAAGAAGTCTTGCAAGTAAGCGAGAAATATCTTAATACCAAATAAAAGGAATTTCAATAATCATAAAATTAAGTAAGCAAAAATTTAAGAGATTATTAGTGTGCTAGACGCCTCGCTTTACTTGAATTTAATAGCTTGCAGTGGAGATATTCGCGATGAAATTAGCGCAGGAATTAGAGTTGCCAAAAATGATAATATTATAGCTAAACTAATGACAATGACATAGTGCATTGGAATTATTTCAATTGGCAGAACATCAAGGTAATATATTTCGCCATTCACTCGAATAATTTCAAATTCTTTCTGCAAAATTGAAATCAATAGAGCAATCGCTGCACCTGTGAGTGCACCAATTATGCCAATTTTCAAACCCAATCGCACAAATATTCGAACAATTTCTTTACGTAATAATCCCAATGCTAAAAGAATACCGACTGTGTTGATTTTTTCGATAATCAGTATCAAAAGAGTGGTTGTGATATTTAGCACTGCAATTATAACAATCAGCCCAAGCACAATTGGAATTGGCTCCCTTTGCAATTCAATCCAAGAGAAAATTGAACGGTGCAAATCAAATACCGTATAAGTGAAATATGGATAACTCAATAATTTATCTATGTGTTTTGACGTGGAATCGACTGTGGAAATATCATTCACCATTATTTCAAGATTTGTCGATTGGTTCGCAGATAAATTAAGCAATTTCTGGGCTTCAGCTAAGCTGACAAAGGCAATAACATCGTCATATTGAGCCATCGTAGATTCAAATATACCTGTAATGACAAATTTCTGAATATTATAATCGAATTGCGATAGATTCTGGAATGAATTAATTGAAAATACAAGCAGACTATCCCCAACTTTTGCAGATAGTTTATCTGCCAAGCGCTTGCCTATTATGATTGAATTAGGCTTTGAAAGGTCTAATGTTCCAAACTTAATTGCATCTTTTAAATTTGCAATACGCGAATTTTTCTCAATTCCACGAAGCATAATACCTTCGATATTCTTTTTAGATTTGACAAGAGCTTCGCTCTGGACGGTGGGTTCAATCAGATTGATTTCGGGGATATTTTTATAAAGCGTATTCTGAATATTTTCATAATTTTCGATTTTATCTCGGCTGAATTTTTGCAATTGAATATGCGAAGTAAATTTAACAGCATTTTCGCGAAGGGTTTTATTATATCCTTCGAGGACAGCAAGGGCAACGATCAATACAACTACACCGATGATTACGCTTGCAGTGGCAAAGTATTTGGCAAAATTGATAAAGCGTTGATTTTCAACTGCCCAAAATTTTTGAGATATAAATCTTGAAAGATTCATTGATAAATGATAAAAGAAAACAGCAAAATTAAGATTTTTCAATAATTTTGTAACTAATTTTGTTTTATTGTTTATTTTTTCATAATTTATAAATTTTGGATATTTACTAAATGGCGAATCAAATATTTTTCATTGCAGGACCTTGCGTTGTGGAATCGCGGGAGTTATTGCAGGAGGTTGCATCAGAGTTGGCTGCGATTGCCGAAGCTAATTCAATACGAATAATATTCAAATCATCCTATCGCAAGGCAAATCGCACAAGCATCGATTCATTCACGGGTGTTGGCGATGAAAAAGCTTTGGGATGGATTAAGGAAATTGGCGAACAATACGCATTGGAAACGCTGACGGATGTGCATTCTCCCGAAGAAGCAGTGATGGCAAGTTTGTATGTGGATGTTTTGCAAATTCCTGCATTTTTATCGCGGCAAACCGATTTATTACTTGCTTGTGGAAAGACGAATTGCACAGTAAATATAAAAAAAGGGCAATTCCTCTCGCCTGATGCAATTGGACTCGCCGCTGAAAAGGTTGCTTCAACGGGCAATCAGAAAATAATGCTTACCGAGAGGGGAACGTTTTTTGGATATAATGATCTTGTGGTTGATTTCCGTTCGCTTCGATTAATGCAGCAATACGGTTATCCCGTGATTTATGATGCTACGCATTCATTGCAAAAGCCATCAATTACTCGCCAATCAGGAGGAACGCCCGAGCTAATTCCATATCTTGCGCGAGCTGCAGTAGCGACGGGTATCCAAGGTGTGTTTTTCGAGACTCATCCCGACCCAAAGAATGCGAAGAGTGATTCCCAGACGCAATTACCCTTGAAAGACGCAGCGAAATTTATTTCTGATCTTCTGCAAATTGATCATTTAGTTAAGAAAATGTAAAAAATATATGCGCCAGATCAAGATATATATTACTTTAATTATATTTTCAACTTTGTTGCTATCGTGCAGAAATGAAGATGAATTTTATAACCAAATGGTTAAAGAAAAAACGGAGGTTTTGCCTGACCAAGTTGCAGATAATATAAACATAAGATTTTACGATAGCTCGAATATAACGGCGGTTCTCAAAGGCAAACGAGCGGAAGTCTATTATTCAAAGAATCGCACTGATATTAAAGATGGATTGCAAGTTGAATATTTTTCAAAAAGCACGGGAAAACGGCTTGGCATTTTAACTTCGCAAGAGGGCTGGATTGACGATGCCAGCAAAGATATGTTTGCCAAAGGGAATGTCGTCTTATTCGTCGACTCTTCAAAAGTTCGATTAGAGACGAATTTTCTTGCGTGGGATGCTCGACGAGAACTAATTCATACGCAAGAATATGTTAAAATTATTACTCCGACAGAATTTCTCGAAGGGTATGGATTTGAATCAGATATTAATCTTTCACATTATAAAATTTTTAAATTAAAAGGGAGACAATTATGAGGAATTTTATCATAGCAGGCAATTGGAAAATGAATATGAATAACTATGAAACTAAAGCATTTATTGGAGATTTAAACAATGAATTGAAGAATTTTAATTTTAAAAATCATATAGATATTATAATTTGCCCGCCTTTCACTTCATTATCAATGGCAAAGGATTGCTTAACGGATTCGGTTATTAAACTCGGTGCACAAAATATGCACTATCAACATTCAGGAGCTTTCACAGGTGAAATATCTCCGTCTATGCTTACTGAATTGGACTGCGAATATGTCATTATAGGTCATTCCGAACGCAGACAATATTTTAATGAAAGCGACGAAATGGTTCAGAAGAAGATTCGGGCTGCGCTGGAACGCTACTTGACGCCTATTCTTTGCATTGGAGAGACTTTGCAAGAAAGAGATAATGGACAAACCTTTGAAGTTCTTTCTCGACAGATTGACAAGGGATTGGATGGAATTCCACAAAAGGATTTTAGTCGTCTGGTGGTAGCTTATGAGCCAGTTTGGGCAATTGGGACGGGCTTATCAGCGTCCAGTCTGCAAATTAGCGAAGTCCATAAATGGATAAAAAGTCGTTATTTTTCAGAGGGTTTAACGCCCATTTTATATGGTGGGAGCATCAACGAAGGCAATGCTCGCGAAATATTAAGTCTACCCCAAGTGGATGGTGGCTTAATCGGCGGAGCATCATTAAAAGTATCGTCATTTTTATCAATTATAAACATAGCAAATTCAATAAATTAAATGGAAAAGAAGCATATACCCAATATTTTAAGCTTTGCGCGGATTGTGATTGCACCGATTTTTTTCATATTTTTGATTTCAGACAGTTTGATCTTGCAGCAAATCTCTCTCTTTCTTTTCATCATAGCTTCGCTAACAGATTCAGCCGACGGATATATAGCCCGAAAATATCGCACTGTCTCTGCATTAGGAAAATTTATTGATCCATTTGCTGATAAATTGCTCACTGCTGCTGCATTTATTGCGTTTGTAATGATGGGAATTGCTCCGCTTTGGATGGTGATAATTATTTTAATTCGCGATTTTGGAACAACATTGATGCGCCTTGTTTGGAAAAAGGAATTTATAACTTCAACAACAGCAAAAATTAAGACAACTTTGCAAATGACCTTCATCTCTGCGATATTAGGACTGTTATTTATTAGGGATTTGCGAATTTCTAATTGGCTCTACAATTCAATTAATACTTTTATATATTCAGATATTGTCTATTTTCTTTTGCTGATTTTGACGATTATCACTGTTTGGACATTAGTCGAATATATCTTTGCTTTAAGGGGGAAAAAAATATTCTCGAAATAATACGTTTTATATGAAAATATAAGAATATAAAGAATATGAAAAAAAATTTAGCTACTATTATTTCTGTATTGCTGATCGGAATGTCACTGGCATTATTCAATACCGGTTGCAGCGATTCTACAAGCATTTCGGATTTCAATTTGTTCTCGACAGCAGATGATTACCAACTTGGGATGCAATTGGATTCGGAAATCAAAGCAAATCCGAAAGAATATCCAATGCTCAATTCCGCGGAAGCAAATGCTTATTTACAATCAATTGTGAATCAAATCATTGCCTCTCCACAAATTAAATACAAAGGGACCTTTGCCTATAAAGTGCAAATACTCGACACTAATATTATAAATGCCTTTGCAACACCCGGTGGATTTATTTATGTTTATAAAGGACTTCTGAAATTTGCCGATAATGAAGCTACTATTGCGGGTGTGATTGCTCATGAAATTGCTCACTCAGAACGCCGCCATGCCACAAAACGTATGACTCAGCAATATGGAATAAGCATTTTAGCAAGTCTTGTGCTGGGAAGTAATCCATCCGCACTAGAGCAAATTGGTGCAAATCTGTTAACAGGACTCGGACTGCTCAAAAATTCCCGGGATGATGAATACGAAGCTGATGAATACTCTTTCAAATACCTTCAAGACACAAAATGGTATCCGGGGGCAATCACCTATTTCCTTGAGAAAATTCAAGCTCAGCAGCAGAGTAGTCCCAGTGATTTTGAAGAAATATTATCAACACATCCTCTCGATTCAAAAAGGATTGCCCAAATAAATGAGTTTATCAAAAAAGCTAATCTTCCTGCTCCGAATGAAAATAATTTATTTTCTCAAACTTATCAACAATTTCTAAAAACATTACCATAATTATGTGAAGCATTATGAATTCATTTGAAAAACTTAATAAATCATACGCTAATTATAAAAATACACTTTGCATTGGGCTCGACCCCGATTATCATAAATTGCCCGCGGGATTTCCACAAACTCCATCGGGATTATATGATTTTCTGATAGAAATCATTAATGCAACGCAAGACTTGGCTGTTTCTTATAAAATCAATTTTGCATTTTATGAGGTTTTCGGCTCGAAAGGTATCGAAGTAATTGAGAAAATTATCCCAAAGATTTCCCAAGATAAATTTTTAATTGCGGATGTAAAGCGCTCTGATATTGGCAATTCCTCGAAATTCTACGCTGCTGCTGTCTATGATAATCTGCCATTCGATGCAGCAACGCTCAATCCACTGATGGGAATGGATTCGCTTGAAGAATTTTTCAATTACTCTAATAAATTAAATTTTGTGCTTGCATTGACTTCTAATCCGGGTGCAAAAGATTTCTTATATAATATGAATTTTTATCCGACGCTATTTCGCGAAATAATTAGGAAATTTACAGAAAATTACTCGGAAGAAAATTTGGGCTTCGTAGTTGGAGCAACAAAACCCGAATATGCTATAAATGCTCGATTATTAGCTCCAAAATACACATTTTTAATTCCGGGGATCGGAGCTCAAGGCGGCGATTTGGAACAATTAAGGAAGGCAAATATTATGCCTGCACTTTTCAATGTTTCGCGTGATATTATTTTTCCCGATAATTCCGGTGATTATTTCGAGGCAGTTCGAAATAAGGCACTCGAATATTCTCAACTCTTGGCAATTTAATATAGTGCAAAAGGATTATTCCGAAATTGAGAAATCCTCGCCAATCCGCAAGGGCAAATTATCCCAAAGAGTATTATTTAAATCCAAATCAAATTCTGCTAATGACCATTCAAAGCGTGGCAGAATTATAGCAATTATAAGCAAGCTGATACTTATTCAAGGAGAAGATAACCAAATCTATGATGCACAAATTCGCGGTGTGATTGAATCTGACAATCCGAATTCATCACTGATTGCTGTTGGCGATTGGGTGCATTTTAAGGAAACAAATTATATCAATTCAAAATCAAAATTGCACGAATGCATTATTCAGAAAATTGAAAAGCGGAATAATTTATTTTCCCGTAAAGCGATTGGCAAGGAACTATTTGAGCAAGCAATCGCAAGCAATATCGATAATGTTATGATTATGGCTTCTGTCCAATCTCCTGATTATGATACTGAGCTTATTGATAGATTTTTAATTACTGCAAAATTGAATGGCTTGAATGCTTTTATATGCCTGAATAAAGTGGATTTAGATGAAAAAGCATCTTTTATGAAAGATTTCGATATTTATTCAAAATACGATTTCCCCATTTTCCGCATTTCTTTGAAAAAAAATATGAATATTGATAAACTAATTGAACATTTAAAAGGAAAGGAAACATTACTGATTGGGCAATCAGGTGTTGGGAAATCTACGTTTATTAATTATTTATTCAAAGAGCAAATTCAAAAGGTAAATGAATTAAGCGAAATTAAAAATAAAGGGCAGCATACAACGACATTTGTGCGAATGTTTGATTATCACAATCAATTCAAGATTATAGATTCGCCAGGAATCAACGAATTTGATATATGGGGTCTAGAACCACGCGATTTAAAATATTACTATTCTGAATTTGCCCAATATCAAGACAATTGCGAATACAATCATTGCACACATATTCACGAACCGAATTGTGCCGTGCTTCAAGCAGTCGAGAAACGCGAAATTCCAATAGCGAGATATAAAAATTATTATAATATATTCAAATCATTAGAATAGTTTCCTTTAAAAGACTTAATTTTGAGAAATTTAAATTGAATGAAAATGAAAACAACACGTTTTAACGAAATCCACAAGTCTTATGGTGGAAAAATGGTAGAATTCGCGGGCTATGAAATGCCTGTTCAGTATCCTCAGGGAATAATTCACGAACATTTAGTTGTTAGGAATGCTGTCGGTGTATTTGATGTTTCCCACATGGGAGAATTTGAAGTTCGCGGCAAGGATGCGCTGAATTTTATTCAATATATATCAACAAATGATGCTTCAAAGCTTGTGCCTTATCAAGCCCAATATTCAGCAATGTGCTATTCCGATGGTGGCATAGTGGATGATATGATTGTCTATAATCTCAAGGATTATTATATGCTCGTTGTCAATGGTGCAAATATCGATAAAGATTGGGAATGGTGCAATAAAAATAAGAGCGGATTTGATATTGAGTTATTGAACGAAACAGATGCTATTAATTTATTAGCAGTCCAGGGTCCAAAATCGCTCGAAACAATGCAAAAATTAACCGACGTCGATTTATCAAAAATTGAATATTACCATTGCAATCTTGGGAAATTAGCTAATCACGAAATGATTATTTCCCGAACGGGCTATACAGGCGAAATCGGATTTGAGATTTACTTCCGCGGCGATGAAAAAGTTGCAAAAAATGTTTGGGAAGCAATCTTCAAAGCAGGTGAAGAATTCGGTATTGAACCAATTGGGCTTGGTGCAAGGGACACTTTGCGACTTGAAAAAGGGTATTGCCTTTATGGAAATGATATTGACCAAACGACAAATCCTTTGGAAGCAGGTTTGGGCTGGATAACAAAATTGAGTAAAGACAATTTCATTGGCAAAGATGCGATAATGAAAGTTAAAGCAGATGGAATCAAAAGAAAATTGGTTGGAATGATTTCCGATGAGAAGGGCTTTATTCCACGCCATCATTATCCAATTTATTCCGAAAATAATGAAGAACTTGGCGAAGTGACGAGTGGTAATATTTCTCCAATTCTCAATAAACCAATCGCGATGGGTTATGTAAAGATAGATTTTGCAAACCCTGGGCAGATTGCCCCGATTGAAGCAAGAGGCAAGAAATTTGCAGCCAAGATTTCAAAATTCCCATTTGTTTAAAACAATCTTGCGACTTGAGATAAAAAAATCTATCTCAAAATGACAACAATCCTATAAATCATTATTCCCTCGAAAGAGGGAATCTGTTTTTTATCAGCAACCCGTAGATTCTTCATTTCGGCAGGCAATAAAAGATTTTTTCATATTTTCCATAAATAATCGTAAGTCCGCAAGTTATTTTCACTATTATTTTGTAATTTGAAATTATTAATTTGTCGATTATTCAAGCTGCTACCCTCGGCGGTACTCATACTTCTCAGTCACAGTAGGGGGGCTTGACAGTCTGAAATCTCCGAACCCATTATTATCCACAAATAAAAATTCGCGATTATTACCATAAGTCCAGCGTTCATAAATACGATTTGGATTATAATAATCTTGCTTGCGCTCATAACTCACGGGGGGACCAAAAATTATATAAACCATTCCCTTATCAGTCATCCAGCCATCAGTATATGATTTAAAGTTTTGATTTGCATAATCAACTCGTGAATAATATTCCTCAAAAGCTTCGTTACGTTGTGTGTTCGGCGTTGGGTCGAGTGCAGCCCAGAATTCTCTAAAACGATTGAGTTTGTCATCTTCACTTGCTGCTTGGCGGATATATTCGATTTGTGAATTGGTGGCAACATATCTCAATTGTTTTATTGCGAGATCCAAATTTTCAATAACATTTCCCGCGAGCGACGGGATATATGTAATTGTCCTTTTGGTTGCTGCAAGATAATCTGCCTCCGAAAACTTTGCTTCTGCTGATGGTTTTAGAGCAATCAGTTTAATTACATAAGTTCCCGTTGTTAAATTTTTAAGAGAATTTATTTTAATGTATTGCTGAGCCGTCCCCGCAGGTATATATCTGCGAACTTTGTCGCTCGTAAATAAAATATCTTTTTCATCTTTTGATACTTGATAGACAAAGTCAACCGTATCGGCTGCAAGCTTATTATATGATTCAAAAAATAAGAAGAACCCATCTAAAAGCTCAGAAACGTTATCATTCAAATACGGAGTTATACTTTTCTTTCCATTTGTCTCGAAAATTGAGCTAACAAGCATGAGTCCACTTAATGCAAATGGATACTTGTCGAAGTTAATGACTGAAATTTCTCTATCATGCTTGTAATTTTGGTTTGATATTAAATCAATTATTTTCACTTGCACCTTATAATCATTTTCAGGAAGATAAGCAATAGATTGAAAAAAATCAAAATCACCATTGCCACCGAGTGAAATAAAATAATCATCTGCTTTCACAAATCGCTCTGTATGCATTTCAACAGCAATGTCTTGCTTATTATTAAAGATGGTTGTAATTATCGAATATTTAGCATAATATTTCCCGTCATCACTTTTCAGGAAGAGCAATGATTGATAAGGAACTGCGGTATATATATCTACTCTTGATGAATCATTTTTATTTGATTTAACGCTAATAACATCCATAAAGAATGCAGTCGGGTTGCTCTTATCAGGATTTTGTGCTATAGCAATGCCAAATGCAAGCAGCTGAATAACAAAATAATATAATACTCTTGAAGATTTCATTTTCATTTTATACGAATTTACTAATAATAAACGATTTATTGTTTAAGAAAAGTTATATATTAGAAATATATTAGAAAATTCATTTTTATCAATGTGTATGTGTTATTGCTTATTTTGGACAGTAGAATACGGTAGTTATTAAGAAGACCCTATAATTTATGAGATGACTGTTTATAATTACAGTATTATTATAAAATACTTGCAATTAGCGGTATTCAATTGTCTCATGAATTTTTCAGGTATTCCGTTATCATTCTTTATGATTTTTTTTCCATTAAAGAATAGCTTTATTTGACTAAATATAGTATCCTGCTCAGATTTAGTAATATTATCAGGACATATTATTTGGATCTTTTTTGCAAAAGCGGTGCTATTTCGAATTTGCTCGAAAGAGTTTTGGTAAGTTGCAATCCAATCGCTTGCATAATCTGATGGATAAGCAAAAAGGTATGCTTGCGAATAAGCATTGTCTTTAAGATTGAATGGCTTTTCCTTTTGTGATTTGAAGACCATTAGAGACAATTTATTTTCCTTTTTTATCAATTCATCATT
>DIEP01000059.1:28524-28662 GCA_002418685.1 Ignavibacteria bacterium UBA5771 | reverse complement strand
TGTATATATGCCGCTATATTGCTCGATGACAAAGCCACCGAAATCATTTGTGGGTGGAAGCATCGCGGAATTTGATTTATCGAAGGGGTTTTGGGTTTTCGATATTGTTGCAAACCTTGCATACACCAAGTATTCATA
>DIEP01000059.1:10488-28443 GCA_002418685.1 Ignavibacteria bacterium UBA5771 | reverse complement strand
GTTGAATTCTTGACTGATTATTCGTATTCACAAGCAGAGATGACAGTAGAAACGTGGCGAGACCTATGGAAGAAGTTGGTTGTCAAATATAATGATGGTTATATTAACGATGTGAAAGTAAATCACGGCAGGTCTCCAAAAGGCGTTGGTTATGGCGATGAATACTATAAGAAAGCAATAGAAGACAAGCCTGATTATTACGATGCGAAATGGCGAAAGAAATAGTATATATGCACCCGTGGCTCAATTGGATAGAGTACTTGACTTCGGATCAAGTGGTTGTGGGTTCGAGTCCCTCCGGGTGTACAAGTTTTTTTTGAAATCGCTTCATTTCTTGCAATAACAACTCATTATGAGGCATTGCGGGGCTTCAATTATGAGTGTGCGATAAATGTTAATATGATGAATATTTATTGCTTTCTTAATTTCTTTAATATACTAATTTTGTGCACTTTGCGGTTAAAAATATTTTTAACACGAGGCTTATAAAGAAATACACAAAAAACACACAGAGAATATAGACGTATTGGTATTATTACTAGATTCATCACTTATATCAATATTTATCATTGCTAACAAATATTTATGCTAGGAAATAGCTCTGATCATCATCATCATCTATTAAATAGATCACTCCACAATTAGTATTCCTTTGATTGTTAATTTATTAATTTATATGATTTTTATCATTCATAATCGATTAATATTTAAAATTTGACTAATTTAGATTTTTAAAGTATTAAAAAATGGAAAAAGTCGCATTATTTGAGAATCAGAAGAAAAAAGAAGCAATAGAGCTTGCGCAATATGTCTCGAAAGAATTTTTTCAGAAAGATTTAAAGTGCTATGTGAGCTTCGATCTATATGAATATTTCACAGATGAATATAAAAAATATGTCACCGCAATCGCAATTGGCGATTTTGACAAATATGCAGATGCAGTTATGACATTTGGCGGGGATGGAACAATACTTTCTGCGATTAGATATGTCGGCAGGAGCGAAATACCAATACTCGGCATAAATGTTGGGAAGCTTGGTTTTCTTGCTGAGTATTCCAATAAAATGATTGATCAGGCAATAAATGACCTGATAATGGGAAATTACAGAGTTGTTGACAGAACTATGCTCCATACAAAAATCAATGGAGAATCAATATACGCCTTGAATGATTTTGTGATTGAAAAGCTTTCTTCATCAAGGATGATTACTCTGCATACTTATTCTGACGAACATTTTGTGGGTTCATACCGAGCAGATGGGTTGATCATCAATACACCAACAGGTTCGACGGCATATTCGCTGGCATGTGGTGGTCCAATTATTGCACCATCAACGCGAGTAATTTGTATCACTCCTATTTCGCCACATTCGCTTACGTTCAGACCGCTTGTTATTCCCGATGATAATCAAGTACGAATAATCATTGAATCACCATCAGACGAAGCAAAACTCGTTGCTGATGGACAAATTGAAAAGATCTTAAAAAATAATGATGAAGTCATCATCAGTCTTGCCGATTACAGGGTTAAATTGATAAAACCAATGAAAAATTCATATTATGACGTGCTTAGAGCAAAATTGCTTTGGGCAACTGACCCCACAGCAGTAAAAGATGAAGACAATAAGTCAAAAAGTTTACCTAATAGAAAATGATATTTATGATTTTTTTTAAAATTTGACTAAAATCTCGTAAATTTGTAAAATTTTTGTGATATATTATGATACCTGAATTTCAAAAATTAATTTTGCCCGAAATACCGAACTTATCGAACATAGATGTTTATATGCAGAATAGCGGTTATGAGACTTTCCGCTCAGTATTGAGATTGACTCCTGACGAAGTAATAAATGAAGTGAAAAAATCGAAGCTTCGAGGACGTGGGGGAGCAGGCTTTCCAACAGGTTTGAAATGGAGTTTTATGCCAAAGGGAAATAATATTATAAAATATCTTGCAGTTAATGGTGATGAATCCGAGCCTGGCTCTTTCAAAGATAGGCAAATACTCGAGTTCAATCCACATCAATTGATTGAAGGAATACTCATCGCTGGATATGCTATGGGAATCACCAGTGCTTATATATATATTCGTGGAGAATACCATAAATGGATTTCATTATTGCAAAAGGCGCTTGACGATGCTTATCAAAAAGGTTTTGTTGGCAATAAAATGAAAGAAACGTTTGGAATTGATTATAGTCTTGATATATATATCCATAAAGGTGCAGGTGCGTATATTTGCGGTGAAGAAACAGCATTGATGGAATCAATCGAAGGCAAACGCGGTTATCCTCGCGTAAAGCCACCATTTCCCGCTCAATATGGTTTATGGGGCAAGCCGACCACTGTGAATAATGTTGAAACAATCACAAATGTGCCTGCGATTTTTAAAATAGGTGCTGATGAATATTTGAAAATTGGTGCTCCCGGTCAACCTGGAACTTTACTTTTTGGAGTTAGCGGGCATGTCAATAAACCCGGCGTTTATGAGCTCCCAACAGGAATTCCGTTAAAAGAACTAATATATGATATTTGCGGTGGCATTCCGAATGGCAAAAAGATTAAGGCAGTTATTCCAGGTGGGACATCGATGCCTCCACTCACGGCAGAAGAAGTCGAAACTGCAATTATGGATGAGGATTCGCTTTCTAAAATTGGAACGCATATTGGCACAGCAGGTGTCATAGTGATGGATGAAGATACTGACTTAGTCAAGGTTACTCAACGTATTGCCCATTTCTATCATCATGAATCTTGCGGGCAATGTACTCCCTGCCGTGAAGGAACGGGTTGGATGGAAAAGATACTAAATCGATTAGTAGAGGGCAATGGCACATCCAAAGATCTGGATTTGTTGGTATCTGTTGCAAATAATATAGAAGCACGAACAATATGTGCCCTTGGTGATGCAGCAGCATGGCCTGTGCGTGGATTTGTGACAAAATTTAGATCAGAATTTGAAAAAAGAATTAAACCGTCGCATACTTTTGTTCCACAAAATATTGTCCATGGAAGGCGTAACACAGCAGATCAATTAATTGAAAATTATTGATAAATAAAAGTTGCAGAGATTTCCTAACGAGGGCTATATTAATTATTTGATGGGGCATAGTCATTTGAAGGCTTCAATGTTATGATGCTATTATTCGATTAATATAACTTTGTGGATGATGTGAAGTTCTGATTATTCTAACTCTCATGTGAACTTTGTGAGATCTTTGTGTCCTTTGTAGTTTATTTTTTACCACAAGGTTCACAAAGAAATATAGTCCAAACTATCAGACGTTTATAGCAAGTCCTTTTACGAAGCAATCTCTTTGAAGTCCTATGTTTTGTAAGAAAGGTATTAACGTGCTTTGGATTCGCATATTTATTTTTTTATAAATAATTATCCATAAATTTTGTAATTTATATTTTTATAATTTTAAATTCATGTTTTTTAACAGAGGTATAGTATGAAAATTAGAGATGAAGATGCCCTTAATTATCATAGCACGGGCAGAAAAGGTAAAATTGAAGTTATTACTACAAAACCATGTGAAACTCAATGGGATTTGTCGCTTGCTTATACTCCAGGAGTTGCAGTCCCGTGTCTTGTTATTGAAAAAGACCCTATGAAAGCATTTGAATATACTGCAAAAGGCAATCTTGTTGCAGTGATTTCTAATGGAACAGCAGTGCTTGGCTTGGGAAATATTGGTGCAATAGCAGGCAAACCTGTTATGGAAGGAAAAGGAGTGTTATTCAAAAGATTTGCTGATATTGATGTCTTCGATATTGAAGTAAATTCCAATGACCAAGAAGAAATGGTCAGAATAGTGGAAGCTCTATCTCCAACTTTTGGTGGAATCAATCTTGAAGATATTAAAGCTCCTGAGTGTTTTTATATCGAAAATGAACTCAAGAAAAGATTAGATATTCCTGTGTTTCATGATGATCAGCATGGAACAGCAATTATAAGTGGGGCTGCTTTGCTCAATGCTTCAGAAATTATTGGCAAAAAGTTGAGCGATTTGAAAATAGTTTATAATGGTGCGGGTGCTTCGGGAATTGCTTGCGCTAAATTCCATATTTCACTTGGCGTTAACCCTGAAAATGTGATTATGTGCGATACAAAAGGAGTGATTTATAAAGGAAGGACCGAAGGTATGAATCCTTTCAAAGAAGAATTTGCTCGCGATACTTCTGCTCGCACACTTGAAGAAGCTTTAGTAGGTGCTGATGTGTTCTTCGGCTTATCAGGTCCAAATGTCGTTTCAAAAGATATGGTTCGCTCGATGGCGGCAAATCCGATAATTTTGGCAATGGCAAATCCCGATCCTGAAATTACTTATGAAGATGCTTTGGATGCACGTAAGGACGTTATTATGGCTACTGGTCGTTCAGATTATCCAAATCAAGTCAATAATGTGCTTGGTTTCCCATTTATTTTCCGTGGCGCATTAGATGTGCGAGCGACCGCTATCAATGAAGAAATGAAAAAGGCTGCTTCCCATGCCCTTGCTGCATTAGCCAAAGAAGATGTCCCCGAATCTGTTAAGATGGCTTATGGTGGTGTGCAATTGAAGTTTGGTAGGGAGTATATTATTCCTAAACCATTTGATCCAAGAGTGCTTACGTGGGTTGCTCCCGCTGTTGCAAAAGCTGCAATGGAAACAGGAGTTGCTCGCATTCCAATAGAGGATTTTGATGTCTATCGCACACAACTTGATATTCGTATGGGACGCACTTTATCAATTATGTCGACAATTACTCGCAAAGCAACTATTAGCGAACACAAATCCATCGTCTATCCCGAAGGAAATAATGTCCGTATAATCAAAGCTGCTCAACTTGCTCTTGACCAAGGTATTGCAAAACCAATTCTTCTTGGCAAAATTGATGAAATTAAGAAAATAGCTTTCGAGAATAGTATTGCTATTGATGGCATTTCGATCGTTAATCCAAATGAATATGAAAAAATTGATGAGTATGTTGAAGATTTCTATCAATTGCGTCAAAGGAAAGGGATAACAAAAGATACTGCGTATAACACGATAATCTCAAGCCCCAATCATTTTGGTGCTATGATGGTTCGCAAAGGTGATGCTTGCTCTATGGTCTCCGGACTTGGCTATCATTATCCCGAAACAATCCGTCCTGCTTTGCAGATTATTGGAAAGGATCCATCTTATGAAGTTGTATCAGGGTTATACATTGTTTCAACCAAGAACAAAGTTTATTTCCTTGCTGATACCACTGTAAATCTAAATCCAACTGCTAATCAAATTGCAGATATAACTTTGCAAGCTGCTGATTTTGTGAAATATTTCGATATTGACCCAATGGTAGCTTTGCTTTCTTATAGTAATTATGGTTCTGCAAAAGGCGATTCTCCTGAAAAGATGCAAAAAGCATTGCAAATTATCAAGCAACGCAGTCCAAATTTGGTTGTCGATGGTGAGATGCAAGCGGATACTGCTGTCAATACAATGATTCTTGATGGCACATATCCATTCTCACCTCTTAAAGAAACAGGAGCAAACGTTTTGATATTCCCTGATCTTGATTCGGGAAATATTTCTTATAAACTATTGCATTCTGTGGGTGGCGCAAGGATTGTTGGACCGATTTTGCTTGGATTAACGAAATCGGTGCATATTCTTCAACGTGAAGATGATGTCAATGACATTCTCAATATGACAGCTATTGCAGCAGTGGATGCAATTAAAAAAGCAGGCAAATAAAATTAGCCTAAAGAACATACATTCCTAAAAAAAGCCCACGAACAAAATCGCGGGCTTTTTTTCTTATGGTTATCTTCAAAGTATCATTTTGGATTAATTTTCACGATAACGCAGTCCAAATTTGATTGTCAATGGTGAGTATGCAAGCGGATACTGCCGTCAATACAATGATTCTCGACTGCACATATCCATTCTCACCTCTTGAAGAAACGGGAGCAAACGTTTTGATATTCCCTGATCTTGATGCGGGAAATATTTCTGGTAAACTATTGCATTCTGTGGGTGGCGCAAGGATTGTTGGACCGATTTTGCTTGGATTGAAACAACCTGCCCCACCGATGCTTATTTCTTATTTATTTAATTTCAGTGCTTGAGAAATTATCAGCTGTTGTTCTGCAAGATGAGCTTTTGATGACCCCGTGGCAGTTGATGGACTTGCGGGTCTGCCGATATATTGCAATTTTTTAGAATTTGATAAAATATCTTGAAATTGCAAATAAATAAAGTTCCAATAACCCATATTTTGAGTTTCTTCTTGCATCCAAACATATTCAGAAGCATTTGAGTATTTTGATAATAATTGAGCAATGAGATTTTTATCCAACGGATAAAGCTGTTCGATGCGTATAATTGCAATATTATCAATATTCATTTTTTCTTTTTGTTCGAGCAATTCATAGAAAATCTTGCCTGTGCAAAAAATTAAACGTTCAATTTTTTCCGGATTTTGCACTGAATTATCATCGATTATCGTTTGGAGACTATTTTCAGAGAATTCCTTCAAATCAGAAACTGCCAAAGGATTGCGTAATAAGCTTTTCGGAGTGAAGATAATCAAAGGCACTTTCTTTGCTGAATATACCTGCCTTCGCAAGATATGGAAGTATTGTGCAGGTGTGGAAAGATTAGCAACAATTAAATTTCCATCAGCACATAATTGCAAATATCTTTCAGGTCGAGCAGAAGAATGCTCTGAACCTTGCCCTTCATAACCGTGAGGAAGCAGCATCACTAAATTCGAGGTTTGCCCCCATTTTGTTTCGCCACAAGCAAGGAATTGGTCGACAATCGGTAAAGCATTATTTGCGAAATCGCCATATTGCGCCTCCCAGAGCGTGAGTCCTTTATCTTCAATTAGAGAATAACCATATTCAAAACCAAGTACTGCTAATTCAGATAATGGAGAATCGAATATTCTGATGATTGCTTGATCTTCATCAATATGATTTAATGGCACATAGAGATCTTCATTTTTATTATCAACAAGGACGCTATGGCGTTGGCTGAATGTCCCACGGCGAGTATCCTGTCCTGTAAATCTGATTTCGTGCTTATCTAATAGTATTGTTCCAAAGGCAAGTGCTTCTGCCATTGCCCAATCTATCGCATTTGGTTCCTCAAAGACCATTTTATGACGCCTTTCAAGAACTGTTTTTACTTTTGGATTGATATTGAAATGATCAGGATATATTGTGATTTTTTCTGAAATATTTTGCAAAATATCTTCAGGAACTTGTGTCTTGACGGGATTAAGAAGGATATTCTCATTTTTGCTTTTAATGAACCCTTTGAATTCAAACGGTTTGACTTGCTGTTTATGTTCATCGAGTTCATTATTCAATCTTTCGAGAATACCTTTATGTATTTTGTCGTAAAAATCTTGATTAATAATTTTATGGTCAATCAATTGCTCAGAATAAGTTTTGCTAATTGGAGCCATTGAACGTATTCTTTTATATAAAAGAGGTTGAGTATAAGATGGTTCATCAGCTTCATTATGGCCGTATTTCCGCCAGCAAAGCATATCTATTACAATATCGCTATGAAAAGTTTGGCGATACTGAAAAGCAAAGAGGGCAGACCAATATACAGCTTCGGGATTGCTTGCATTTACGTGCAGGATGGGTGCTTGGATCATTTTTGCAATATCGCTTGCATAATATGATGAGCGTGCGTCTTCGGTATTGGTTGTAAATCCGATTTGATTATTAACAATTATGTGAATAGTTCCCCCCGTTTTATAACCCTCTAATTCTGATAAATTCAGGGTTTCCATCACAACGCCTTCACCCGCAAAAGATGAATCGCCGTGTATCATAATTGGAAGAGACTGCGTATGATATCTATCTTTCAATTTATTGTCCCAAGCATGTGCAATTCCTTCAATAACGGGGTCGACAAGTTCCAAATGACTTGGATTAGAAGCAAGATGGAAATCTAATATAATATTTTTCTCAGATTGAAATTTGCCAACATAGCCGAGATGGTATTTTACATCGCCCGAGCCTTCATAAGTTTCATCGTCGAAATCGCCATCAAATTCGCGGAATATTTTTTTGATAGGTTTGCTGAGTATATTTGCAAGAACGTTCAATCTCCCGCGATGGGACATTCCGATTATAGCGGACGCAAGATGTTCGTCAGCCGCTAAATTCAATAAATATCTAACCATTGGAATAAGCGTTTCTGCACCTTCAAGAGAGAATCTTTTTGTGCCAAGAAATTTAGTTTGCAAGAAGTTCTCGAAAGTTTCTGCTTCTACAATTTCTTCGAGTATTTTAGTTTTCCTTTCATTTGGAATATTATAGTTATTCCTTGTATTTTCAAAATATTGCTTAATCCAGTTCTTTTTTCTAAGGTCTTGAATGTGCATAAATTCGACGCTTGCCTGCCCGCAATATGAGTCGCGAAGAAGTTCCAAGACATCTCTCAAAGACATCTCGTTATTGGTCCATTGGTCATCAACGTGGAAGATCCTATCTAAATCCCAAATTGTGAAACCATAGTAAGATGGGTCTAATTCAGGGTTATAATAGACAGCTCTACCAAGCGGATTAACAGAAGCAAGCAGATGCCCACGCACTCGATAAGCATTAATAAGCTGCATAATATGAGCATTTTTCTCAACAAGATCATCTTTCGTATGAATCGAATGATTTTGCTTTTGGGTGTCAAATTCCCAATGAACAGGCTCAAATGGGACATCAAATGAATAAAAGATTTGCTCATAGAAATTCTCGCCACCAATTAGCAATTTGTTCAGATAAGCAAGGAATTCAGCAGATTCTGCACCTTGAACAATTCGATGATCATAAGTGCTGGATAGTGTCACTACTTTTGATATAGCAAATTCACTTAATAGATCGGGTCTCACCGCTTGGAATTCAGCAGGGTAATCTATTGAACCAACCCCAATGATTAGTCCTTGCCCTTTCATCAAACGCGGTGCTGAAAAGCTTGTGCCAATTGTTCCAGGGTTAGTTATTGTGGTTGTAGTATCACTCAAGTCTTTTATATCCAGTTTATTATTTCTTGTTTTTAGGACTAAATTATCATATTCTTTAATAAATTGCGAAAAAGTCATGAGGTCTGCATTCTTAATACTGGGGACAAAAAGCATACGACTTCCATCTTTGCGAGTAATATCAATGGCGATTCCCAAATTGATAGATTTCCTTATCAAGCGATGGGGCTTGCCGTTAATTTTCGCAAATCCTGCATTCATATTGGGGTATCTTACTAATGCTTTTACAATTGCCCAAGCAATAATGTGAGTATAAGATACTTTCGATTTATTTAATTTTTCAAGATGCTTATTTATTATTCTGCGATTTTCATCAAGTGCCTTCACAGGTATTTGTCTATAAGAAGTTGCGGTAGGCACTTCCAAACTCTCCTCCATATTTGTTGCAACGCGTGCTTCAGCAGAAATCAATGGTTCAGCAATTTCATAATCCTTAATCTTAAATTCAATCGCCTTCTTTATTTCTTGAGCATCTTGTGGTTGTATATTGCCAATTATAGGTTGCTGAGTCACTTCTTCTTTTGCAGTGAGAAATTCCGGGGGGATTGTATTGCGATATTTTTGCTCGAAGTATTCTTTCCATTTGGGAGGAACAGAATCTGGATTTCTTAGATAATCATAATATAATTCGTATTCAAAAGCTTCATTAGATGAAATCATTTTAAAATGCTTGTTTTATAGATAATTATAATTTTGTAAAGACAATTTAATAAAAAAAGTATTTTAGAAAACACAGAAGATGTCTTCAAAAAGAAAAGAATATATAAGAATAGTAATTTTTTGCAAATATATTTATTTGATATTTAATATTTAATAGTGAATTATATTTTAGTTGGCAGGATAATGGATTATAAGAGACCAATGCGTTAAAGAGGTTGATCCGACATTTTATTCCGTCCAATGACCGCATTAACTTGCCATAAGCAAAAGTGAGCAGGTTGGAACCTGCCCACTATTCTCGTATGTTGATGTTAAGAGTATCAAAAATATCTTTCTCATCTTTTATACCTCCCAATTATTTATTTGATAACAATAATTTTGTCTCTGGAAATTGTCGCACCCGTGATTATCTCTACGCTATAAATACCTGAATCAAAGTTGCTTGCATCAATATTTTTTTCATAAATATCGGGCATTAAAAGATTGCTCTTTTCTTCATATACGAGATTCCCTAAAAAATCATAAATCCTTATTACAGGTGATATTGGCACTCCTATTTTATATCGAATTTTAAATGAATTAAAGGATGGATTTGGAAATATGAAAACATTTTCACTTGCCCCTTCATCTTCTTTCACATCCGATGCAACCAGATCGCTGATCTTAGCACGATATATACCATCACCAAATTGTAACCCCGCAAATATTGTATCACCTTTTATAGCTAATGAAGAAACTCCCTCACAATAATCAGGTAGCCCATTACTTTTGTCTTCCCAGCTGTTGCCATTGTCTGTCGAGAGATAAATTCTTTGAGTATAACTTCGCTCTTCATAAGTCCCCACAAATATATTATTACCGCTTATGGCAAGCGCAAAGATATATGACTCAGCACTTAATCTCGTATTTTTATTAGTCCAACTGTCGCCGTTGTCTGTCGAGAGATATACACGACCCTCACTGGTCCCCGCAAATATCCGATTATCACTGGTAGCAAGTGAATAAACATATGGCTCACTTAATCCATTATTTTTAGCTGTCCAAGTGTTGCCATTATCTGTCGAGAGATATATACCATTATCGGTACCTGCAAATATATTATTGCCACTTGTAGCAAGTGAATAGATGGGCTTCTCTAATACAATTGTCCAACTATCCCCTTTGTCTGTCGAAAGAAACATACGATTAGCACCTGCAATTATATTATTACCAATTTTGGCAAGTGCATAAACATATCTGCCCGTAAATCCGTTCTTTTTTGCTGTCCAATTCTCTCCATTATCCGTCGAGAGGTATACCCCCGTATATGTCCCCGCATATATATTTGTATCAATAATAAGAAGTGAAAATACACGCCAGTCTGTATAAGTTTTTAATCCATTATTTTTTTCTGTCCAACTATCTCCATTATTTGTGGATAAATATACCCCATATCCATCTTCTCCTGCAAAAATATTGTTTCCTTTGATGGCAAATGAAGTAACTGTAAGATCACCAAGCCCATTTGAACATGGTTCCCACTGAGAATATACCATTTGTGCTATTAATATATATATAATTATAATTGCTTTTTTCATTTTTTATTCCTCCCAATTATTTATTTGATAACAATAATTTTAAACACTGAGTATCCGATGATGTAATCTGGGATAGGCCATTGAGTAAGAAATTGTATCTCCCTTCTCATTTGTAATGACGGGTAGCTCATATTGCGTCTTTGCTAACATCCTTGTTCAAATAAAACATAATGCTCGCAAAACTAATTTTGGAACTGCATTTCTATATATATAGAATAAAGACTTACGTGATACCCTAGAAGTCTTTTCAGAAGAGAGTAATGAACTTTTCATTATATTAACTCCAAAATTTATTAAGAAAAAACTAAATAAATATCAATCTGAACGCTTTAATTACTAGTGCATACGTATTATTTTCTCGATTTGATAATTTGCAAAAACAAAATTGGAAAGAGCTATTTCTAAAAATATAATTTAATAAATAAATAATAAAAAACAAGCATTTTTTTGAAAATTTTCAATAAATTCTTCTACTTGCTTATAAATTATTTGGAAATCTAATTTATTTGATATTGAGACAGTCAAATTCAATCAAATTATGTATTTACAACTTGCTCGATATATTCCCGAATCGCTGGTTTAAGAAAAATCTCCTCATAATTTGAATCATAGATTGCTTTTGCAAGAGTGGCATTATATCCTTCTATACCCGTATATTTGTTTAAGATAATTATTTTTTCTTCTTTTAAAATGCAATTATTGCTTTTAAAATTTCCTGTATCTTTGCGGATTTTATAGCCCAAAGATTGCACAATCTCGTTCAATTCTTCAAATATTTTTTGGGATTTCATTTCATTGTAATCTCTTTTTCAGCTTCTTCAAGGGTACCAACAATATTTAGAATCATATTCAATTTTGTAAGGTTAAAAATGTTTTGCAAGATTTCTGGAACATTGCAAATCAATAGTTTACTGAGATTTTTATTAAAATTCTCATCTTCTTTAGCCAGAATACCAAGAGAAATGGAACTGAAATATAGAACATAAGCAAAATCGAGAATCACTCGACTGCCTTTTTGTGTAGAATATTTTTCGAGATATGTCTTTAAAATAGATGCTTCTTCTTCTGAAACAAATTTTCCAATAAGGTGTAGAATAGTATAATTGCTTTTCTCTTCGACTTGAATAATTTCATTTGCGTCCATAAATTCCTTAGTTAAAATACAAAATTAGTAAATTGGTTAAAATATTATATGAATTATTTCTAAATAAAAAAATATTTTGTAATTTGCAAATAAATTTTTTACAAATATAGTGAGATTATTATGAAAAAAGAAATCTTGGGATTAATTTTATTTACATTGTTTTTTGCAACTTCCTGCAAAGATAATAGTGTTCAACCCGATGCTCAGCCTATGTCGATTCAAGATCTATCTAATTTACCAGGTTATGAATGGTTAAGCGGCACATTGGCTACTTATAAACCAGACTCCACTATTTTCAATGAAATAAAACCATTACTGGATTCTAATACTCAGTCTTTTATAATTTTCACAAAATCGTGCGGTCCATGTGCTTCTTCGAATCAACAATTCGCAGAAATTATAAAAATATTTCAAATGTGTAATTTCCCAAGTAGTCATTATCAAATATTAGTAATGAATTCAATTTCGAATAATCATCCATATCAAAGTAAAATAAATATAAAAGTGTTGCCAACAATCATGTTATTGAAAAACACAAATCCCATTTATTGTCTGACTGATACACTTGCCAAGAGTATTGATTTACAATTACAATATCCGGTGAAGTCAGAAGAACTATTGCTTGAAGCCCTAAAAGTAGCAAATAAATAAAATTTTATTTAGATAGCCATTCATTCATTAGATTTTCAATTTCTAATGGATTTAACCTTGGCTCTCGATAATAACCTGCGCTGTATCGCTGTCTGAACCCTTCATACAGCGATATTGCTGCAGCAACTGATATATTCAGACTTTGCACCATTCCTACTTGCGGAATTGTAAAATTGCCATCTGCCAAGCGATACAATTCTTCCGAGATGCCTGAATGCTCATTTCCAAAAACAAGTGTAATTGGTTGCGTGAAATCAACATCATAAACAGAAATTGCATCTGCATCAAGCTTTGTTGTGTAAATTCTTTTCCCCTGAGAATGAACATAATCAGAGCATTTCTTTACATTGTCAAAAATTGTAAAATTCATCCATTTTATTGCAGAGGAACTGCTCGTTAAAGACAGCTCGGGCATCTTTTGCCCATTATGATAAAGCAAGTTTACTTCATGCACGCCAACAGCATCGCAAGTGCGAATCACAGCAGAAAGGTTGTGTGGGTCATTAATATTTTCAAGAATTAAAGAAAAATCAGGTTGCCGTCTTTCGATGACTTCCCTGATTTTTTTAATTCTTTCTTCTGATTTGAACTGTAAAAGTTCTTTATTGATATTTCTATCATTCATAAAAGCAAATTAACGATTGCGTTTTTTATGACGATCCTTTCGCAGACGTTTTTTCCGTTTATGAGTAGACATTTTATGGCGTTTTCGCTTTCTTCCACAAGGCATAATTTACTCCGTCTTTTTATTTAACATTTTTAGAATTCAAATTAAGATTCACTTTTTTCAAGAATTCCGGAGAGGGTTTGAAAACAGGAACTGCACGCTCACTTAAAGGAACGCTTTCGCCTGTTTTTGGGTTGCGAGCCATACGTGGTTTGCGGATTTTCGATTTGAATACACCGAAACCTCTCAATTCAATACGTTTTCCCGAAGAAACTGCTTCTACGATTGTAGCAAATACTCCGTCTACTACTGACTTTGTTTCAATCTTGGTCAAGCCAGTCTCTTTTGAAATTTCATCAACTATTTCTGCTTTTGTCATTATAAATCCTTTTTATTTTATAAACAAATTTGATTTTGCAATTTTTAAAGAAAACAAATTTACTAAAAATCATTGAAATATATAAAGAATTATATAAAGAAAATTTTTATTTGCTATAATAAACTAATTTCGCAATAAATAATTTTCAATTTTTATGGAATGTTTATTCTTCTCTGACTTTGATCAGTTAAGCAATTCAATTATTTTACCACAAGACGAACAAAAGCATCTTAAAGTTCTCAGATTGAAAGATGGTGAGAATATCATGATTTCGAATGGAAAGGGTCTAATTGCACTTTCACAAGTTATTTATAAAAATAATGAGCCGATACTTGTTCCAATTGAATTTTATCCATATTATGGAGAACTTGAAAATCACATTTCTCTTGCTTTTTGCCAAATTCAAACTAGGGATAGATTAGAATTTCTCATAGAAAAAGCTATTGAACTCGGTGTTGCTGAAATTATTATTATTCATTGTGATTTTTCGCAAAAATTCAATTTGCAACCCGAAAGGATAAAGAATAAAGCAATTTCTGCGATTAAGCAATCCCATAGATCAATTCTTCCCCAAATTAGATATGAGAAATCTTTGGAAATATTTCTTTCAAAAATAAATCCAAATTTGACTCTAATCCTCCTCGATGAAAATGGTGATAATCCCTTAAAAGAAACTATACGACGTGATTCAATCGTTTTTGTGGGACCCGAAGGTGGCTTTTCTCCTGAAGAAATGCAAATTTTCGGAAGTATGGAAAATTTAGTTCGATGGAAGCTTGGCAATCGACGATTACGCACCGAAACAGCAGCAATCAAAGCAATTTCAATACTATCAGCAATGTTTGAAAATAATGTGTAAAAATGAAGTTGTTTCATAAGTCGTATTTCGATTATTCTGAATGAAACTAAGAATTAGGAGATTCTTGGATTATCAATCTCCTGCAGGTTTTTCGCTTTGCTCGAAATGGCAAAAACGACACTTCTAATATAACCTCAATATGATATTTTTCTCGTAAAAGAGAATCTCTTTGAGCTCACAGCAAGGTTAATATTCTAATTTAAAGAAAGCTTTTTCAAGCGGGTTGGGATTTTAACAATTAATTCGGTCCCTTCATTTTTTTGTGTGTTGATTTCGAGATTTCCCGAATGCAATTCTACGACTTCCTGAATAATTAAAGTGCCAATTCCAAATCCACTACCATCCTTTGATGTAGTAAAATATGGTGTAAGCATTTTCTTGCGAACTTCTTCATCCATACCTTTGCCATTATCCTTGATTCGGATGCAAGTATATCGGCTTTCTTGATAAGCGGAAAGCTCGATTTTACCTTTATGATTGGGCATTGCTTTGATTCCGTTTTCAATTGCATTACGCAAGGCTCTTATTAATTTTGGTTTATCGCAATATATTGGAAATAAATCTGATGAAATTGAAATTTCCACATCGGGAAACAAACTTTCGTCGAATTCCATTGCCACTTCATTTAGCAATTCTTGAGAATTGGTCTGGACTATTTCAAGATTTGATGATCTTCCGACTGTGACAATATCACGAACTCGTTTTTGAAGAATAATTGCCTGATTGAAAATACGATTGATTTGAGTTGTGCTCTCCGAAGTAGCTACATTTTTTAATTGTTCGGCGTTCAATTTGATAATAGCAAGATTTGTCTGCATATCGTGAGCAAGTTGCGCCCAATTAGAAAGTCGTTTCCGCTCAATTTCTTCAGTGATATTGAACGCAATCATTATCGCCCCTTTGTATTTGCCTGTAATCGACCATTCAGGAGAAATATTGAAAATATATTCGAATGTTCCTTCGGGTTTCTGCAATGATATTCTCTGGGAAAGATTTTCTTTCAATTCATCAAAATGCTTATAAAAAGCAAATATCGGATCCGCAAAATCTGCTGTTCTGTATGATTCGAATGGTTTGCCAAATTGAATGGATGGATCGAGAGAAAGTAGATCTTTCGCGTTTTGGTTTGCAATAGTTAATTCACTTTTGTGATTGATAATAAAAATTGCACCAATGCTTGGGAAATCTATGAACTCTTTGAATAGTCGCCTTTCCTTCAAGTATAATCGCATAAATATATATGCAATGAAAAACAGCAATATTGGAACAATATAAATCCATAAAGTGCTTGCAAAACGATTTAACCACCAAAGAGGATTATTATTAACAAGATAAATTTCTGTATAATATTTTGAGGATATGATAATATACTTTTCAAATCTCTGTATGGAAAAAATCTCACCGAACTTATTTCCCAATTCAATAAAATCGAAAAGTCTAATATTGCTTTTTGTATCAACCATTAGAATTGCATTGCGAAAGCAAATAAATACTTCATTGCCATCCGATATTAGCTTCTGCGGTTCATATATTTGGGGAGGCAATTTTGTTTGCTCATAAATGAATTTATTTTCAGGCTTCTGATATTTTGTAGTATTTAAAAGATATTGATCAGCATTTTTACTGATCCAAAATATTTCTAAATTTGTTTTTTCCATAGCAAAATCAATATTGTTAATATCTGATTCGAAGTATTTTGATTGAAGCAGCTTATTGCTTTGCAAATCAAAAATATTTACCAGAGTTGAGTTTGAATTCTCAAATGAGCTTTTTATGCAAAGATAGCTCCCAACCTGTTGCATTTCATTAATCGAACCTATATTGATTCTCGCACTGACTTGCTCATGGAGGAATTTATCCAATATTATAAGAATACCCGAATTATTATGATTCTCAAGAACTGCAAGGTAATCTATATTATTTTTGCGAACGACTTCAAAATCGGCAATTTTATCTACAATTTTCATAATATTAAAAAAGTTATTAAGAATGCTGATTTTATATAAATTCTCATTATTTAAAATATAAAGAACCGAATCATTTTCTTTTTTTAATTTCAATGAAGATGGATTGATGGTTAAATCTTCGGGGAATTGACCAATGGAAATAAGATTAAGAGTGCTATCGAATAATTGCAAATAAGATTTATCCAAATCGTGTGATAAAATCAAGAGATTGCGCCCGACAGTTTTTGCATCGATAATTTGGTAGTTGCCGAGCGGTTTGCCAATAGAATTGGATTTTTCCACGCCATGCCAACATGTAATTACATCCAGCGAACTTTCCCAATTTGGCTTTATAAAATAAGAAATATTAGCAATCGAATCAAAAAGCAATATGCCACCCGTGTGAGATTGCGCAATTTCAAGTTTCAATGGATATTTATTATCAGCAAAAAGGGAATTAACTGCTAATAACATCAGCATCGAACATAAAAGCAATTGCAATCTTTTTGATATATTATTTCTCATAATCGCAAGGACTATCTTAAAAAGTTAAAACAATGTAAATTGTCATTTTCAAACGGTTTTTATAAATGATTGAAATCATTATAATAAATTGATCATTACATCCACTTTCCCACGATTAAAACCGTGGCAAGAATATACAATACAATTCTGCACAAACGAGGACGCCTGTGCTACCTTAATGACGATTCTCACTATTTCTTAATAACAATGAAAGAACTGAATGACAAAATATCAATCGTTTTGAGACAGCCTCATTTCCCTAATAAATTTAAAAATAATACAAATTTAAGCAAAATATGTTTTGCTAATTATACTGAATAATCAAATTATAATAAAACTGATTCCTATTATTTTGCTAATTTTAACTTTTTAATTTTCACAAAAAATTAAATTCTATGAAAAGAATATCACTAATCATCAATTTTCTTGTATTTATTGCATCTGCAAGTCTTTCGTTTGCGGAAACTTCGCATATATCAGATGTTCAAATGAAGGAATTAGTTCCATCAAAGACGCG
>DIEP01000059.1:0-10443 GCA_002418685.1 Ignavibacteria bacterium UBA5771 | reverse complement strand
ATACAAAATGCAAATAGAGTTATTCTACAAAGAAATTTTTCTATTGACCGGTCTATGCTCAATTCTTATGATTGGGAATTAGATTTCCTTGGTTTTAATAATGAAGCAGAAGTATATGTGAATGAACAATTTGTGGGAAAATTTATTTCCAATTTTTTAAGAAACACTATTTCAATTCCCAAGAGCGTGCTTCTGCCTGCGAATAACACTTTGAAGATTATTATTGCAAAATCGGATAAATATGCATCTTTTGCTAATGACATATATGCTCCATTGCAAACTTCGGGGATGCAGCGAAGCATATTATTGATTGCATCACCTCAACTGAAGATTTCTTCTATTGCATATAAAACAAAGATGAACCGCGATTTTTCCAGTGCCACATTGCAATCAAAAATCAGTATTAACTCGAAAGATTTGGATAAATTGTTTCGAACTTCAAATTCAGATACTAATAAGATAGTTAGTAACACAAGGGATTTTGCTTTGCAAATTGTTCTTCTAGATAAAAGCACGGGTTCAAATATTTCGCAAAGTGAGATGATTCCATTTAGGATTAGCCCTCAAAGAACAATCACACTTAATTACACGTTTAATTTGCAAAATATAAAAGCTTGGTCATTCGATGACCCAAATCTTTATGAAATTAGTTGCAATATATATGCAAATGGGAATTTAATAGATAATTACTCGGTAAATTGCGCCTTCCGAACTCTAACGATAGATAGCAAAGATAATTCATCTAAATTTCTGATGAACTATCAAGAATTTCATTTTAAAGCAGTTAATTATGTAGAAAACATTGGACAGAATGGATATTTCCTTTCAATCAAAAAGATTGAGGAGGATTTCAAGAAATTGAAAGTTTTGGGCGCCAATGCTATTGTGTTTAGATATAATTTCCCTAATCCGTATGTGCTTTCGTTATGTGATAAATATGGTTTGCTTGCATTAATTGAATTGCCTCTATATAATACTGAAGCAAGCCAGCTTGGCAGGGAAATATTATTGAGGAACGTAACCAATCAAGTCATCAGCTTGATTAATACTTATTCTTCGCATCCATCTATTGTCGCGGTTTCTATTGGTGAGGGATTGGACGATTCCTCTCCCGAGTATGCCAATTATATAAAGCAGATTTCAAGTATAATCAAAAAAGAAAGCGATTGGCTAATTTGTCGAACGACTTACCCTACTTCCCCCAATGTGAATAACAATAATATCGATTTTCTCTTTTTTAGAGAATATATTTCAAGACAAAAATTTGAAAAAATTAATGACGACTATTCTCGTTTGCGTAATACTGTTGCACCAATTCCATTAGTGATGAGCTTCGGGGTTCCAATCCAAAACGATAATCACAATGGATATTCCGACCCTTTAAGTGTAGAATTCCAAAGTTATTACATCGCGAGTTTATATAAAATAGCACTTGTTAATAATGGCTTCGGTTGCTTGATTTATAATTTTAATGATTATTATTCTGATAGACCAATACTTTCAACAAGATATATTGATGAACCCATTACAACAAGTGGAATTGAAAATATCTATGGGGAAAATAAATCATCATTTGATGTGCTGAAATCACTTTTCAATGAAGAAAGAGATAATATAATAAATATTGGAAATTATTCGACCACAGCATATATTTTTATTATCATTAGTTTTCTATTATTGATTTTACTTTTATTTCTGTTATCCCGATTCAAGAGATTGCAAGAATATTGTATGAGAGCAGCTCTTCGACCCTTCAACTTTTATTCTGATATACGCGACCAGAGAATCCTTTCGCCTTCTTATACATACATTATTGGATTTTTCAATGCACTAAGTTTCGGGATATTTGTTGAATCTGTAGCGTATTTTTACCGCACAAACGAGGCATTTGAGTTCTTTTTAAATATAATTATTCCAAGCGTTGATTTGCAGAAATATATTTATCAAATTATATGGATTCCAATCGTTGGGGTAATTGTATTTTCTCTAATGTTCATTGTTGCTTTGTATATAATTGCAATATTAATTAAAATATATGCATATTTCAAGCATATACATATTCACCAATTCGATGCTGTGAGTATTGGGAATTGGGGAAGTTTGCCATTTATATATCTATTGCCCATAGATGTGGTCTTGTTTAGATTATTGCAAATTGATACAGTTTTCTTTATAATATTTGGAATAATATTCGCATTGATATTGATTTCGACGATTTTTAGAATTTTCCGAGCAGTATCAGTAGTTTTTGATATTAAAAAGTCTCAATCTTATATTGCAGGATTTTCTACTATTATACTTATTCTAATTATTGTGTTTGCATGTTATCAAACCCAAACAAACTTGATAAATTCTATGTCGTATTTATTTTCAAATTTGATGTAAAGTGAACGGAAACAAACAACGCATAGTATTTTTTGGTAATCACAAAATCGGGGTGCCGACGCTTGCAGAAGTGCATAAACATTATGATGTGGTGGCAGTGGTTACCAATCCCGATAAAGAGCAGGGGAGAGGTCGCAAAATTTTACCCACCGATATTAAGCTTGCTGCAATCGAATTAGCGATTCCAGTTATTGAACCAATAAATTTGAAAGATATTGCATTATATAAAAGCTTGAAGCAACTCGATGCTGATATTTTTCTTGTATTTGCATTTAAAATTCTACCTTCAGAATTACTATCTATACCCAAAGTTGGAAGTTTTAATATTCATCCAAGTTTATTGCCTAAATATAGAGGCGCAGCACCGATAAACTATACAATTCTCAATGGAGATAAAGAGGCAGGTATTTCCACATTTTTAATGGAGGAAAAAATCGATGCGGGAGGTATCCTTCTGCAAGATAAATTTGCATTGTCGCCCGACCTTACAGCAGGTGAGCTGACTGAAATAATGAGCCATAAAGCTCCCGAAATTGCTATTAGAACAATTGAATTGCTTCTCACGGGGAAATACGAACTGATTAAGCAAAATCTTGAAGATGTAACAAAAGCTCCAAAGCTTCACAAAGAAAATTGCGAACTCGATTTCAACAAACCTGCAGAAATAGTCAAAAATTTCATTAATGGAGTATCGCCCGAACCCGGAGCTTGGAAAATATGGGATGGGAAAATTGTAAAATTTTTAAAATCACGTGTGCATTCTGATAAATCAGGGGGTATTCCCGGAGAATATAAAATTCACGAAAAACAATTCATTATCAATTGCGATCCTGGGAAAATCGAAATCCTGCAAATTCAACCTGAATCCAAAAGAGCAATGCCCATTGAGGACTTTATAAATGGCTTCCGCGGTCCCAAAAAAGGTATGGTGGAGTAAAAAATAGAAATTATAAAATTTTGATAATTCTCTTACATTTTTTCAGGAGCTGAAATGCCGAGAATTTGCAAACCATTTTTAAGTGTAATGCGAGTAGTATTCGCTAAATGAAGTCGAGCTTGACGCAATGGATCGCTTTCTTGCAGTATCCTGCAATTATGATAAAATTGATGGAAAATCCCCGCCAAATCATATAAATAATCGCAAATTATGTGCGGCTCGAGGGTTTTATAAGATTCAAAAATAATTTCAGGGAAATCTGCGATTTTCTTAATTAAATCGAATTCTATTTGCTCCGAAAGTTCCGTAATATAATGATTTTGTGAAAGATAAATCCCTTCTTCCTTGGCTTTTTGAAATATTGAGCAAATACGAGCGTGGGCATATTGCAAATAGAAAACAGGGTTTTTCTCACTTTGTTCTTTTGCAAGCCCTAAATCGAATTCCAAATGAGTATTGACTCCTCTCATCAAAAAGAAATATCGAACGACATCGCTTCCAACCTCATCAATTAACTCATCAAGGGTATAGCTTTTCCCTGATCGCTTGGACATTTTGACTTGCTCACCATTCTCAACCAAAGTAATGAATTGATAAATTACGACTTTGACTTTATTTACATCGTAGCCAAGAGCCTTGAGCACGGCAAGAACATCAGGATAAGTCGCGATATGGTCTGAACCGAATATATCAACCATTTCATCATAACCACGCTTGAATTTTTCAATATGATAAGCAATATCGGGCAAGCGATAAGTTGGCTCGCCACTGGATTTTACTGCAACGCGGTCCTCTTCCATCCCCATTTGCGAAAGTTTCAACCATAGAGCATTATCCAATTCATAAACGAGATTGTTTTCTTTCAATTCATTTAGCAATTGCTCAATTTTACCTGATTCATACAAAGTGTTTTCATTATAATAAGTATCTTGAAAAACATTGAGGCGTTCCAATGTGGATTTGATTCTCTTAAAATTCCACTCTTCGCCATATTTTTGGAAAAAGGCAAGATTCTCAGTATTATCTTCAGCAAATTTATTACCGTAAAGATCTATCAATTCCTGAGCAATTTCAATAATATAGTCTCCGTGATAGCCATCTTCGGGAAAAGGATAATCGCTTTCACCGAGCAATTGATGGTATCGGGCAAAAATAGAGCGAGCAAGGTTCCGCATTTGATTGCCCGCATTATTGAAATAGTATTCTCGATCTGTTGTGAATCCTAATTTTTTATAAATATTCGCCAGGGTATCGCCAATTACTGCATTTCTTCCATGCCCAAGATGCAATAGACCTGTTGGATTGGCGCTGACATATTCGATTTGTGCTTTCTTCCCAATCCCGAAATCTGAAGAGCCAAAATTTTCACCAAATCCAGCAATATTTTCACAAATGAAATGAAAGTAGCTTTTACCCAATTTAAAATTAATAAAACCTGCACCTGCAATATTAACAGCGGTGATGAAATTTGCATCATATTCAAGATTATCGATGATTTCTTGAGCAATTGCTCGAGGAGACTTCTTTAATTCACGAGCAAGCTGCATCGCTATATTTGTGGAAATATCACCGAAATCAGAATTTTTGGGGTATTCTATTATAATTTCTCTTTGCTCAATTCCAATTTTAGACAAAGATTTCTGCAATATATCGAGGATATAATTTTTAAACATAGTAACTATATTTTATGAGTGCTATACAGTTGGAACTAAATATATTTCTTTAAGAATATTCTTGTCAAAATCGACAATTTCATCGTTTTCTATTGTTAAAAATTTAGCATCTGACCAAATTCTTTCAAGTTTGAAGTAATTTCTTGCTTCAACCGACATAATATGAACCACTACATCGAAATAATCTAAGAGAATCCAATCCATTGAGTCAGTTCCTTCTGTTTTCGGAGTATCAATGTCCTTATTTTTCAATGTGACATAAATTTCCTCGAATATAGCTTTGCTTTGAGATGTAGAAAGTGCTGTGCAAATCACAAAGAAATCCGAAGGTGCCGAATCGATTTTTCTTAAATCAAGGATCAGAATATTTTCTGCTAATTTACCACTTGCAAGGTGTGCAATTTGAACTGCAAGCTGACGAGAATTGTGGGGTTTAGTTATTTTTGCCAATTTATCCTATTTATTAATAATCAAATAATCAAAAATAAAGATTTACTTTATGAAATTAACGATTTAATTAAAAGAAAATTATTTTTTCAAAAAATCAATTGAATTTATCTATTAATTAATTGTTATTTATTTTGATTGATTAATTTTGAAAAATTTACAGAAATTGATATGGGAAAAACTCAAAATTTACCTAAAAAAAATATTCCTACAAAAAGGAAACCCGAAAAACCGCTTCCTCCAATTTTCCAGAAAGCATGGTTCTATGTGGTTTTATTATTTTTGCTTGTTTTTATTTTCTTATCACCAGGCATTTTTGGTAATGGATTCAATGCATCAGACAATATCGCTTCATTAGCATTTCAAAATTACCTTGAAATAGCCAAAAAAACCGGGAACTTCCCCCAATGGATGCCCTATATTTTCGGTGGTATGCCAAGTTTCGCATCATTTACCGTGACGGGCGAAAGAGTTTGGGACTTTATCAGCAGATTCTATTTTGGAGTTATCGCTGAATTCAGAACGGTTTTCGGTTCGGATGATGCACGAGTGGCAATGCACTTCGTGATTTATGCAATTGGCGTTTTCTTTTTAATGAGATCGAAAAAGCAATCTCATTTGGTTTCTTTTATAACTGCTGTTGCAGCCGTGCTTTCCACAGGTATAATAATATGGATTATGATTGGGCATAATTCTAAACCCGTTGCCTTCTCGATGATACCTTGGGTATTTTTATTTATGGAAAAGTTGATTCAGAAATTTTCACTGCTTTGGTCTGCCTTGCTAATCGTTGCTATTCATATCATGTTTGAAGCCACGCACGTGCAAATGATTTTTTATGCAGGTGTAGCGTTTGCTCTTTATTTGATTTATGAATTAGTTTCCCGTGCAATTATGAAAAATAAGCCATTGAAGGCACTTGTTCCTGCTGCTGCACTTGTTGTTGCGACAGCTTTTGCATTTATACTTTCTGCTGATAGATATATGAGCTTATGGGAATATACGCCTTATTCGGTTCGTGGTAGCGCTCCATTGCTTCAAGATGTGGGGCAAAAGCAAACGCGGTCGGGTGGGAACGATTATGATTACGCAACGATGTGGTCGTTTTCTCCTGAGGAGACAATCACCTTCTTTGTTCCGAATTATTTCGGATTTGGCAAAATGAATTATGAAGGACCTCTCACTGGCAATAGGAAAGTGAAAATTCCAACATATTGGGGACAGAAACCTTTTGAGGATGCGGCTCCATATATGGGGATAATCGTGTTGATGCTTGCAATTGTTGGTGCTTGGAAATGTCGGAAAGATGTATTTGTACAATTTCTGGTGTTTCTGAGTCTTTTCGCGTGGATTTTGTCATTCGGGAGGAATTTGCCTATCCTGTATGATTTATTTTATTATTATGTTCCATTTTTCAATAAATTCCGAGCTCCAAGTATGGTGCTTGCGCTGATGAATTTTGCAGTGCCCGTGCTTGCAGGTTTCGGGATTTCTGCAATAATCCAGATGTATAAAGAGAATCAACCCGAAGGACGGAAAACAAGTCTATATTTGATAATCTTTTCATTTGCATTTCTTTTAATTGGACTTATTATATCAGGGATTTTCAAAGAAGCATATTTTGATGCAATGAGAGCCAGCCAAAGTTTGCGATTACCACAAGATTTCTATGATTTTATCTGGAATGCAATGCTTTCTGATTGGTTTATCAATTCGTTCTTAGCAATTATCGCTTCGCTGATGATTTATATGCTGATTTCCAATAAATTGAATTTGAACACATTCCTTTTTGCTTTGCTGATACTGATTGTTTTTGATTTATGGCGTGTGGATAGGCGTCCGATGGAAATTGCCGAGCAACCTCTTGAGCAAGCAGCTTTTCCCGATGATGATGTGTTTTCATTTATCAAACAAGATAAAGGAATTTATCGAATTGCTGATTTTGCGTCGGCTTCACCTAATATTTCTGTGCATTATTTGATGCATAATGTTAATGGCTATCACGCTGCGAAATTGAGAGTCTATCAAGATGTTCTCGATGCCACTGCAAATGGCTCCACAAATAATTTGACAAGTCCGTTTATGTGGAATTTGATGAATGTCAAATATATTTTAGCAAATCAGGATATGGGTGTTCCTCCAATTTATAAATCTGAAAGAACAGGGACGCAAGTAATATATAATCCAAGCTATTTCCCTTATGCCTTCTTTATTGATACTCTTGAAGTTGCTAAGAATAAAGATATTCTTATGCACCTGAAAAATCAAGATTTTAATGCACGAAAAAAGGCATATTTAATGAACAATCTAAATGAAAATATTGATGTCCCTGCTGCAAATGATTCTGCAAGCATCGTGAAATACACAAATGAAGATATTACCCTCAAAGTGAATTCCAGTGGCAATTGCTTTCTTGTTATCAGTGAAGTTTATTACCCTGATTGGAAAGCATATCTTGATGGAAAAGAAATCACAATTTATCAAACCAATTATTTTATGCGAGGAGTGATTGTACCAAAAGGAACGCATAATCTGGAACTTAAATTCTACTCTAAAGAATTTAATACGGGGAAAACTTTGAGCTTAGCGTCAAATATTGTGCTTGCATTATTGCTGATATTTTCGGTAATATTTGAAATTAGAAATTCAAGAAAAATTGACAAAGAAAAAAGAAAATGAATCATTCTTTTAAAATAATGGGAATTCTCAATATCACCCCTGATTCTTTTTCAGACGGGGGTGATTTTTATAATCTCAATGATGCATTAAGTCAGGTTGAAAAATTAGTCAAAGATGGTGCTGATATTATTGATGTTGGTGGAGAGAGTACTCGTCCTAATTCCGAGCAAATTTCTGCTAATGAAGAAATAAGGAGAGTAATTCCTGTGATTTCAGAAATTCATAAAAATTTTCCTGAAATCGTAATTTCTATTGATACAACAAAATATGTGGTTGCACTTGCTGCATTGGATGAAGGAGCTACAATGATCAATGATATTTCGGGTTTGGGAGACGATGCACGCCTTGCTGAACTTGCCTCTCGATTTAATGCAGGTCTAATTATTATGCACATTCAAGGGACACCCCAAACAATGCAGGTGAATCCACATTATCAAGATGTGGTTGGAGAAGTGTTCGTCCATTTAAATTCACGAATTGAACTTGCTCAACATATTGGTGTTCAACAAATTTGGGCGGATGTTGGAATTGGTTTTGGTAAAACTCTTCAGCATAATCTCGAATTATTGAGAAATTTGGAATATTTTCAGAAGCTCAATGTTCCGCTCGTGCTTGGCATATCTCGAAAAGGTTTTATAGGTAAGATTTTAGGGATTGATGACCCAAAAGAGCGAGACGTCGCGACTGCTCTGTTCCATTCATTATTGATTCATAACAAAATCGATATTGTGCGTGTCCATAACGCAAAATATTTAAATCAACTTCGAATTTTAAATGAAGTTTTGAATCAGATTTCTCTTCTCGATTAGAGGGTCTAATATTATAGAAAATGATATATCATTTTTTCATAATTCCTTCATAAGAATTCTATATTTCCATTTTCTCATTATTGCAATTCACATTATTATCTGACAAACGAAGAATTAGAAAATTTAATCATACAAAAATCTGCACTTCAAAATTAATTATTAAATATATTGTTAATTTTTCGTATTTTTTTATTAATTTGGTAATAAAAAAATTACAATTATGAAAACTTCTGAACAAAAGTTAGCTATTGACCCGAAACCAATGCTTTATAAAACGATTGCTGAAAGTTTCCAAAAAAGTCGGATTTTATTTACAAGTCTTGAACTTGACATATTTTCAAAAATTGGAACTGAAAGTAAAAGTATACAGCAAATTGCAAGTGAACTTAAAGTAAATGAAAAAGCGCTTGCTCGTTTATTAAATGCATTAGTCAATATAGGTTTTCTTGAAAAAAATGAAGAATTATATAATAACAAAGTGGATACTCTACTTTATCTCAGTCACGATAGCCCTAACTATCTTGGGAACTTAGTGCATATAGCATCATTATGGGACGCATGGAGTGAACTGACCTTTGCTATTAAGGAAGGCAAACCAAAACATTATAAGAACCTATGGGAAAAAGATGAGAAATGGCTTGAATCATATATACTTGCAACCTATCATGATGCTAAACAATTTTCAAATCAAATTGTTCAATCAATTCCACTAAAAAATTGTTATAAAATGCTTGATTTAGGAGCGGGTTCGGGGATATATTCAATTGAATTTGCTAATCTTCACCCCAAACTTAATATTGTAGCGTATGATTTACCACAAGTAATTCCAATCACACAAAAATTTATTGATAGATCAGGTTTTAATGATAGAATTATTACTTATGGTGGGGATTTCCTCAAAGATGATATTGGAAATGGCTATGATTTTATATTTATTTCAGATGTGTTAAGTGAATATCCATATTATACAATTCTCGATTTATTAAAAAAGGCTTATGACGCTCTGAATTTTGGTGGAGTCATTGCAGTTTTCGAGACAATGTATAACGATGATAGGACAGGTCCAGCAAATGCAATATTGCTCTCATTGAATATGCTTGTGAACACATTGGGTGGTGATGTGCTTAATGATACCGATATATGGTTTGCCTTGCGAGAAGCTTGGTTCGATGATTTATATAAAATAAATACAGACTTTGGCAAAAGTTTAGTTATAGGATTTAAATAAAAAAGGGGAGTGTCTCATAAGTGATTAAATTAATATTCTTAGTTAAAGATACACACAATCATTGCGAACAAGTCCTCTTGCGAAGCAATCTATTTGTTTAATGAGATTACTTCAGACAATAGCCTTTGAATAACAAATATAATGCTACTGACAATTCCCCCACAACTTTAGATTGTTAAAGAACCAGAACCTTCCGAAGATTCTAAACCTTCGGAAGGTTCTAATTATCTATCTCACAACACTGATCATTTGATTGACCTGCCCATCTTTACCAAGGATTTGCAA
>DIEP01000107.1:2576-29609 GCA_002418685.1 Ignavibacteria bacterium UBA5771 | reverse complement strand
AAATGAACAATATGGTCCGTAAAATGAATGATTTCCTAGGGGATGTAGATTTTGGCGCACGTCCCGAAAGTGGAGGTTTCCTTCCCGCTGTTGATATAAGCGAGGATGAACGCAATATCTATATGAATGTGGAACTTCCTGGTGTCGAAAAAGAAGCCGTCAAAATCAAAATTATGGATGATAATGTGCTTGTAATTTCAGGCGAAAAGAAACGCGAAATCAAAGAAGAAGACAAAAACCATTCCTACTTGCGAATTGAGCGAAGCTATGGTGAATTCACACGTTCCTTTGTTTTACCTGAAAATGCAAACAAAGACAAAGTCGATGCAAAATACGATAATGGTATGTTGCACTTAACAATCGAGAAAAAAGAACCCGAAACACCAAAAGAAAAGCTCATTGAAATTAAATGAGAGATGTGCTTTAATTAAAGATCATAGCCAGATGTTATTACGCATCTGGCTATAACTTTTATTTATAATAATTGAAGAAGTAAAGATATTATCAAGTTGTTTTTTAGATTTTCAACAAATTGATAAAGTCTTTATACGTCGATTACAAATTTAGAAAGTAAATATTATAATTAAAATAGAGTGTATGAGCCTTCTTAGAAGAATGTTTCTTATTAGGCTAATCTTTTTAAGAAAATATATTAATGAAATTATAAGACAAGCAAATAAATTAAATTTAAATAGTAAAGGATAAAAATATGGGAAAAATAATAGGTATTGACCTTGGGACTACTAATTCAGTAGTTGCCGTTATGGAAGGTACTACACCTGTAGTTATTGCTAATTCTGAAGGAAATAGAACCACTCCATCGGTGGTTGCCTTCACAAAAAATGGCGAACGCATAGTTGGTCAGTCTGCTAAACGTCAGGCAGTCACTAATCCAACAAAGACTGTTTACTCAATCAAACGCTTTATGGGGCGACGCTATGACGAGGTCCGCGAAGAGATGACAATGGTGCCTTATCAAGTGGAACCAAGCGAAGATGGAAATTCTGTCAGAATAGGTATAGATGATAGAAAGTATTCGCCACCAGAAATTTCTGCAATGATACTACAAAAAATGAAGCAAACAGCGGAAGATTATCTGGGACAAAAGGTTACTGATGCCGTGATTACTGTTCCTGCGTATTTCAATGATTCGCAGAGACAAGCAACAAAGGATGCAGGTGAAATTGCAGGGCTTAGTGTTCGAAGAATTATTAATGAACCAACAGCAGCAGCACTTGCTTATGGACTGGATAAAAAAGGTAAAAATATGACTGTTGCTGTGTTTGATTTGGGTGGAGGCACTTTTGACATTTCGGTTCTTGAAATTGGTGATGGAGTGTTCGAAGTAAAATCTACAAATGGCGATACACATCTTGGCGGGGACAATTTCGACCATAGAGTTATTGATTTCTTGGCAGACGAATTCAAAAAGCAAGAAGGAATTGATTTGCGACGCGACCCAATGGCATTGCAACGTTTACGTGAAGCAGCCGAAAAAGCAAAAATCGAATTATCACAGCAATTGCAAACAGATGTCAATCTTCCTTTTATTACAGCTACTGATGAAGGACCGAAACACTTAAATATGACCATTACACGTGCAAAATTTGAATCTTTATGTATTGATTTATTTGAAAGATCATTAGGACCTTGCGAACAAGCCTTGAAGGATGCTAAGATTACTCCTTCGCAAATTGACGAAGTCATTCTCGTTGGTGGTTCCACAAGAATTCCAAAAGTGCAAGAACTTGTAAGGAATTTCTTTGGAAAAGAGCCATCGAAAAATGTCAACCCTGATGAAGTGGTTGCAATTGGAGCAGCAATTCAAGGTGCTGTTTTATCAGGCGATGTCACAGACGTGCTATTGCTTGACGTAACACCTTTGACTCTTGGAATTGAAACTCTTGGCGGAGTTTTGACACCAATGATTCCAGCGAATACAACTATTCCAACAAAAAAGAGTGAGATATTCTCGACTGCTGCTGATAGTCAGACTTCTGTAGAAATTCACATATTGCAGGGTGAGCGACCTCTTGCAAAAGATAACCGTTCGCTTGGACGCTTTCATTTGGATGGCATACCACCTGCACCACGAGGTGTTCCTCAAATTGAAGTAACTTTCGATATTGATGCTAACGGTATTCTTTCGGTTTCTGCACGCGATAAAGCAACGGGTAAAGAGCAAAACATCAGAATTGAATCATCAAGCGGATTATCCAAAGATGAAGTTGATAAAATGAAAACCGAAGCTCAACGAAATGCAGAAGAAGATCGCAAGTATAAAGAGCAAATTGATTTGAGAAATCAAGCCGATTCGCTTGTTTATTCATCCGAAAAACAACTTTCCGAATTGGGAGATAAACTTCCGCCCGAGCATAAGCAAAAAATCGAAAGTGCAAAAGAACGTTTAGCAAAAGCATTAAAAGAAAATGAGTCTGACGTTCGACCTGCAATGGATGCTTTGAATAAAGCTTGGAGCGATGCTTCAACCGAAATGTATAGTCGTACCGCTTCGCAAGAGAGTACGGCATCATCAGCAGAAAATGCTTCAAATAATCAGGAACAAAAGAAATCCGATAATGTTGAAGAAGCAGACTATACAGTCGTCGATGATGATGAAAATAAGTAGTAAATTAATGATTTTTTTCACAGACGGAGACGCCTGTGACACTACTTCCTCGGCCATTCCCCCTCTATCAAGAGGGGGAGATGTGTTATAAGTCCAAATTCGGTAATATTTCTCATTTACCAAATCATTGAGATGGGCTACTGTCCCTAAGAAATTTCATCAGTGAAATAGATTGCTTCGCAAAAATACTCGCTCTCAATAACATCTTGCATATATCTTCACTAATAATTGTGATTTATATATAAATACTTCCTTTCTGCTCTTCACCCTTGATTATTGCGAATTCATTATTCCATTGATTGCATCAGCTTTTCATTGATGTATTCTCTGATTTGGGATACATTTATGCGTTCTTGCAACATTGAATCCCTTTCTCGAATTGTAACTGTATGATCTAGCAAAGTTGTGCCATCGACTGTGACGCAGAAGGGAGTGCCGACTTCATCTTGCCTGCGATAACGCCTGCCAATTGCCCCCGATGTATCATAAGAAGTTGGAAAATATCTTTGTAAATCTTTATAAATTTTATGTGCATATTCAGGCATTCCGTCTTTATTTACTAATGGGAATACAGCAAGTGTGATTGGCGCAAGTTTGGGATGCAATTTCAATACAACGCGAGTATCTTCCTTGCCCTCTTCATTCACAATTTTCTCTTCATTATAAGCATTGCATAAAAGTGCCATAAATGCTCGAGAAACACCTCCCGATGTTTCAATTACATAAGGAATATATCGCTCATTATTAACGGCATCAACGTATTCCAGCTTTTTACCACTGGCATTCTGATGATTGGTCAGATCGAAATTTGTCCGGGAATGCACTCCTTCAATTTCTCCAAATCCAAATGGGAACTCGAATTCAATATCAACAGCATAATTAGCATAATGCGCTAATTTATCATGGATTTTCCATCGCATTTTGCTTTCGTCGAATCCAAGATTTAGATACCACTTCCAACGTTCGGCTTTCCAAAAATCGAACCATTCCTTTTCTGTGCCGGGTTTAACAAAATATTGCATTTCCATTTGCTCGAATTCGCGTGTGCGAAAAAGGAAATTCTTAGTGTTGATCTCATTGCGGAAAGCTTTGCCAATTTGAGCTATTCCAAACGGAATCTTTAAGCGTGAGCTATCCATTACATTTTTGAAATTTACAAATATCCCTTGTGCTGATTCGGGACGCAAATAAACTGTACTTGAAGCATCATCGACAGGACCCACATAAGTCTTGAACATCAGATTGAAATTGCGAACCTCAGTCCACTCAGTTGTTCCCGAAATAGGATCGGGAATTGCATAATCTATAATAATTTTATAATAATCTTCATTCGTTTGCACAGAGCGATATTTTGCTTCGATTTCATCAGCAAGTTCGGCTTTTCCCTTTTTTCGCATTTTATCAATAAATTCTTCAATCAAATTATCTGCTCTATGCCGAGCTTTGCTGACTTTATTATCAATCATTGGGTCAGTGAATTGCGAGAGATGCCCGCTTGCTTCCCATGTTTTGGGGTGCATAATGATTGAAGCATCCACTCCAACAATATTATCGCGATAAGTCATTGATTGCCACCATAGTTTCTTTATATTATTCAGCAATTCCACTCCAAGGGGACCATAATCCCAAAAGCCATTCAGCCCGCCATAGATTTCCGAAGATTGAAACACAAAGCCTCGCCGCCGTGCAAGAGATATGATTGTATCCAGATTTAGCATAATTTTAAGAAATTCAAAAGTATAAAAAGTTCAAAATTAACAAATTCTCAAAATTCATTTGAATTTATAGCGTAATTCTATTTCACTATCTACTAAAAGAACCGCAAATAAAAAGTCCGCAATTTATTCATAATTTTGAATTTTTTCAATAAAGCAAAATCTATGCTCATAGGTGAGTTCTCTGCTTTGGCGGCGGCAATGTTTTGGTCTTTTTCCACGATTTATTTCACTCGAGGTGTTGCCAGTCATGGTGTAATGCAGATTAATATTGACAGACTGTTTTTTTCGGCAATATTAATTTGTCTGACATTATTAATTGCAGGAATTGTCCCTGCATTATCATTAAGTCAAATAATATTTCTGGTTCTGAGTGCTATTGCGGGAATTGTGCTTGGTGATACTTTTCTATTCAAAGCTTTTGATGAAATTGGTCCGCGAGTTGCTCAACTAATTATGTCATTTGCTCCTCCTTTAGCGGCTGTTTTAGCATATTTTTTTCTTGAAGAATCGTTAGGATTAATGGGAGTGCTTGGTATTGCAATTACAACTGCGGGTGTATTTCTCGTAATACTTGAGCACGACGAGAATTCAAATAAAATAAAAATAAAAAACAAAATGGGTGTCTTTTGGGCAATGCTCGGTATGATAGGGCAAGCAGTGGGATTGATATTAGCAAAAAAGGCACTTAACCAGTCGGAAGTCAATCCACTTGTCGCAAGTGCGGTGAGGATAGTGTCTGCTTTTATTTTGCTTGTCCCAATTGGTTATATTACAAAGCGTTATAAATTTGGATTAAAGCCATACAAAGCAAATATGAAGGGACTTATCAATCCAATAATGGGTTCAATACTTGGTCCGTATTTTGGTATTACTTTGAGTATGGTTGCGATAGCTTATGCTAAGGTCGGGATTGCTTCAACAATAATGGCAATCACACCAATTCTGATGCTTCCTATTTCTCATTTTTATTTTGGTGAAAAACTAAGTTGGCGACCAATTGTTGGAGCGATTATAGCAGTTTTTGGCATCGGAATACTATTTTTAAAATAAAATTTAACTTTCTTGCTTGTTTTTATAAAAACTTTTCATAATTTTATATTATTAATCTCGGCAAAATTAAAAATGATCAAAAAGATTTTATTTGTAGTGATGGCTGTTATGTTTGCAGCATGTTCAAGTGAAAATTTGATTGATGAATCAAACTCAAATCAAAGTTTGCTTATCTCGACTTATGATGGAGCAAATTCTCATGTTTTAAGCTCTGATTTAAAGAATCCTATCTCAGAAGAAAATGATTTATATTATCAGGCAAATGCTAAGTATATTGCTAATTCCCCTATAGTTCGTATGCAATCCTATTTGAATTACATATTTGCATTTGTTCCTGACGAAAATAAGATTGTTGTTTTTAATAAAAATACTCGGAAATTTGTCAATCAATTTGATTTTTCCAGCAATGGACTAAGACCTGTAAAACTTGCTTTTGCTAACGCAACTGATGCTTATTTAATTTGCGAAAATTATAATAAATTAATAGTTCTTGATATTTATTATTTTAAAACTGCAAGAGAAATCGATTTGCCGAATTTTGCAACTGATATTCTCGCACTTGGAAATCAGATATATATAGCATTACCATTGCAAGATCAAATTGCAATTGTAGATAGCCGAACACATGCTATTGCGAATTCAATTACAGTTACTAATAGACCTTATATTTTTGCATTTGCTAATTCTGCAAAAAATTTGATTGTCCTATCTGCGGGAGGTGGCAAAATTGCAGGTGATCCTATTGGAACTATTTCTGCACCCTCTGCTACAAATATTGATATTTCAACAAATAGTATAATTGCAACGAATGCAATTTCCATTCCCGGTTATGATATTACAGGAAAATATCCAAAGGAACTTGCTATCACAAACAACGATTGGGCATTTGTAGCTCTGGATAGCATGTTAATAAAAATGGATGCACGTGATATTACTTTTGCTATTCACGCTTATGATGCAATTATTATTAGCTTTTCACAGAATTATCTTGCCAATGATCTTTTTGCGATTGAAAAAACAGATTTCGGGACATTTGTAGAAAAACTTAATCCTATTTCGGGAGGAATTGAGGATAAATCTCAATCTCAACTGAATATTACATCTTTCGTTTCGTTCTAAATATTGCAATGAATGACAATCAATCGATTATCAATCTTGATTCAATACTAAATCTGAGCGCGAATCTGAATGAGTCGTTCGATTTAAATTCAATTCTCAAATCAGCTATGCTAAGTTTGATGGGGAAATTGAAAATCACAAGTGCTCAGTCATATCTTTTCCCGAATGAAGCTATCGAGAGTATTCCAATCAAGACCAGCCTTTCATTAAAATATACAGATCATCTATTTTCGTATTTTAATTCTAATCAATCTTGCGATATAATTGAGATTGATAATGACAATTCATGCTTTGATGAATTAAATTCAATAATTGAAAATAATTATCATTATATTATTCCTTTGAAAAATCTTGAGCAAAACCTTGCAATCATCTTGCTTGGGAAAAAAATGCAAGATATTGGTGTTGGATTATCAGATGAAGAAAAGTATTATGCTCGAATTGTCGCTCAAATCACTTCCATTGCTCTTTCAAATGCGTTAAATTTTCAGAATATTGAAAATCAGTTGCGCGAAATAGAAAAAAGAAATTTACTCTTTCAAAATTTGCTAAATGTCAGCAATGATTTCCTTTCATTAAGGTCAGAGGAAATGATACTCAAAACTTTCGCATTTCATTTGATGGGCCAATTGCAACTTAATCGCTATGCAATTTTTTTAAAAAAATCAAATAACATTTTTGCACTTATTCAGAATAAATTCAATTTTAATTTCCCGAAAGAATATATTCAAGAAATTTCGGAGAATAATTTTGGCGAATTTTCAATGCAAATAAAAGAGAAATACAAATTTGTAAATTATGTTATTCCAATGTTTTATCAGTCAGATTTGAAAGGATTTTTATTATTGGGTGAGAAAATGAGCGGTACAGAATATACAGCGGAGGATTTGCTATTTTCCGAGATGTTATCTAACACGTTCATTATTGCATTGGAAAATCATAGATTGATGCAAGAGGAGATTAAGAAACTGGAAATTGAAAGAGATTTATATTTAGCAAAAGAAATTCAAGAACAATTTTTGCCGAAATCTTTTCCTGACAAGCAAAATTGGGAATTCTATGGAATTACAAAACCCTCAAAAATGGTTGGTGGTGATTATTTCGATTTTATCGAACTTAATGAAAGGGATATATTTATAATAGTTGCAGATGTTTCGGGGAAAGGAATTGGAGCATCATTACTTATGGCGAATTTGCAAGCAGCAATACACAGTTTTTCGTTGCTTAATATGCCAATCGATGAGTTGCTACGTTATATAAATAGATTACTTTATCAAAATACAGCACCCGACAAGTTTATAACATTTTTCATTGGCAAACTCAATTGTGAGGACTCATCATTTTCATATATAAATGCAGGGCATAATCCTCCGATTTTTCTTTCTCAAAATGAATTTACTGAATTAGATAAAGGATGTTTGCCATTGGGAATTCAGCAAGAAATACCTGAAATTGAGATTGGGGAGAAATATTTCAAGAGTGGTGATACTCTAGCTATTTTTACTGATGGTATTGTGGAAGCCTTAAACCCGCAAATGCAGGAATTTGGGAAAAATCAACTCATTGAAAATCTTATTAACACCCGTAATTCGTCTTCTAAAGAAATTGCTGATAATTTATTGAATAATCTCTCGAAATTTGTAAGAAATGAAAAATCAAGCACCGAAGCAATGCTGTTTGAGGACGATATTACTTTGAATATCATTAAACGAAAATAAGGAAAAAGGAATATGTTAGTAAGGATTGTACGAATAGATCAAAAATATAAAGATATACCATTGCCGCGGTATATTACTGTCGGTGCAGCAGGGATGGATGTTTTCGCCGCTATTGATGAGCAGATGACAATCGAACCGCTGTCAACCGCACTTGTCCCAACTAATATCGCGATTGAACTTGAACCAGGCTATGAATGTCAAGTGCGAACACGGAGCGGTCTTGCGATAAATTATGGTATATTCGCTCTCAATGCCCCTGGAACAATTGATAGTGACTATCGAGGAGAAATTAGAATCATCCTATCAAATTTTGGCAAAGAGCCTTTCACAATTAAGCGTGGGGATAGAATTGCCCAACTTGTATTTGCAAAATACGAGCAAGTCTCATTTGTGGAAGTCACTAAATTAGAAGATACAGCCCGTGGAACCGCAGGCTTTGGTAGTAGCGGTCTGTAATATTGAAAAAATATTTCTGTTTTTAAAATGAATAATTAATATAATTTATATATAAATATAGCAGCTCTTATATTATGTATGACGGTAAAATCCCAAAATTAAGAAGTGATATAGATGTGCAAATTATTGAAGAAGACGGCACAAAAGGAATAGTGCTTTATGATAAAAGAGGTTTTGCTCAATCTCCAATAATGGTCTCAACTGAATTTTTTCTGCTTTTAGAACTTCTCGAAGAAGGCATAAGTGAAGATGAATTGCGCGCGATGTTCTTCCGTGAAGGTGCAGAAATAGATATTTCACCTATTCTTGAAAATCTCAAGGTGCTTGATGAATATTATTTTTTGGAAAGCCCATTATATTTTGAAAAATTAAATGAAGATATAGCAACTTACCAGCAAATTCCCGCGCGTCCATTATTGACAGTGGGGCGCTCGTATCCTGAAGATTTGCAAGAATTTCAGGAATTTATGCAGCACTTATCCAATTCCAAACGAATAAATAATTCGCGTAAAGATGCAGATGCAATCATCGTTCCACACATTGATTTATCACTTATCGAATACTCTCATCCGATTTATGCTGCGGGTTACGATGCTATTGCTGATAAGGATTTCGATACAATAGTGATATTTGGAACTTCGCATTATGTTTTTTCAGATTATTTTATGCTGACCCAAAAGCCATACAGGACACCTTTTGGTGTAATGGAAAACGATAATGAAGTTATTGATTATCTTGTTCAAAATTATGGCAATACATTTTCATTCGATGACCAAGCCCATCGCTTTGAGCATACAATCGAATATCAGGCAGTGCTTTCAAGTTATTTCTTTAAGAATAGAAAAATCAAAATAATACCAATCCTTGTGGGACCTTTCCAAAAGTTCGTTTATGAGAATGTCGATCCTATCTCAGATCCTAAAATTAGCACATTTATAAAAGGGCTAACCGAATCTCTGCAAAAACTAAATAGAAAACCCGTTTTTATTGCAAGTGTTGATTTCTCTCATATTGGTATAAAATTTGGCGACGAATTCAATGCAAATGAGAAACTCGACGAATGCAAACAAGAAGATTTCAAGCTAATTCAGGCGATCGAAGCGATGGATAAAAAAGCATTTTTCGATAATATTATTTCTACAAAAGATGCTTGGAAAGTCTGCGGAGTATCACCAATATATTCCTTGTTAGCTGCTGTCCAAGTGGGAACAGGATATTTTCTTGATTATAATCAATGGTATGAGGAAGCAACAAAATCAGCGGTATCTTTTGCAAGTTTAGCATTTTGGAAATAGTAATTTTTTTAAAAAAATATTTGAATTTATACATAGTATTATAAAGTTTTAACGATAGCTATGCTATAATTGAATTCGTAAGTAAATCCTTTATCTTTTGCAATAAGAGTGTATGCATTAAGATACACAACAATCCTTCATAATTTAGAATCTTTATACTCAGTCCCCGACTTTATAATTTATGAATCAGTTAATTATCAGACCAAATATCTATCATAAAGTAATATAAATACGTCTTAAATTAAAATTTAACAAACTATTATAAATTATGAATTAAAAAATTGATAATTTTGCTATTCTAAATTATTAATTTTTTGAAATCTATTATTTGATTATGGAAAAGCATTTTGAAGTTGTTGATGATGTAACTGTAAGGTTCGCGGGTGATTCAGGGGACGGTATGCAGATTGTAGGCACTCAATTTTCTAATAGTGCGGGTGCCGCGGGAAATGATGTAAATACATTTCCTGATTATCCATCGGAAATCCGTGCTCCCGAAGGAACCCTTTACGGAGTTAGTGCCTATCAAGTTCACTTTGGGTCGAAAACTGTGAACACAATAGGAGACAAAATTGATGTTTTATTTGCAATGAATGCAGCATCATTAAAAGTAAATCTAAAAAATCTCAACGAAGGTAGTATTATCGTTGCGAACAGTGCAGGTTTCAATGATAAAGATTTGAAATTAGCTGAATATGATTCTAATCCTTTGGAGGATGGTTCTCTCGCGGAATATGAATTATACTCAATCGATATTCCTTCAATTATGAAAGATGAGTTGCAAGATCTAAATATGACTCTTAAACATATTGATCGAACAAAGAACTTTTTTGCACTTGGGTTGGCATATTGGCTATTTGACCGTCCAATGGAATTCACTATCAGTTGGTTGAAAAAGAAATTCGGGAAAAATCCAATTTCTCTTGAATCTAATATTCGAGCATTACACCGTGGATATCGCTATGGGCTTGAAGGCGAACAATTTAAGAGGTATTTTAAAGTTCCAAAAGCTGATTTAGCTCCCGGCATTTATAGGAATATTACGGGTAATGAAGCCACTGCTTTAGGATTGGTTGCAGCATCAAAGAATTGTGGTTTACCACTTTATCTTGGCTCATATCCAATCACTCCTGCTACAGAAATTTTACATTATTTGTCGGGTTATAGGCAATATAATGTGCGAGTGCTTCAAGCGGAAGATGAAATTGCAGGCATCACAAGTGCTATTGGCGCTTCGTATGCAGGGAATTTAGCTGCTACCTCTACAAGCGGTCCGGGCTTTGCATTGAAAGTTGAAGCAATGGGATTAGCCGTTATGATGGAGTTGCCTCTTGTAATTATTGATGTGCAAAGAGCGGGTCCCAGCACAGGTATGCCTACCAAACCCGAGCAAGGTGATTTGCTTATGGCAATTTATGGAAGGCATGGCGAATCTCCAATACCCGTTTTTGCTGCAAAAAGTCCTGCCGATTGCTTTGATATTACTTATGAAGCAGCACAGATTGCAATAAAATATATGACTCCCGTAATTGTGCTTACTGATGGCTATCTTGCCCAAGGAACTGAACCTTGGAAGGTTCCTCAATTAAAAGATCTTCCACTCTTTAAACCACAATTTGCAAATAGTATTCCTGAATTTGCAGAAAATCCGGAAAGTTATAAGCCTTATATTCGCAATCCTGAAACTCTTGCTCGTTACTGGGCAATTCCAGGTATGCCAGGCTTCGAAAATCAGATTGGCGGATTGGAAAAACAGGATGGGACAGGCGTAGTTAGTCAAGATCCTATGAATCATCAGAAGATAGTTGAATTACGCGCTCAGAAAGTGGAAAATATTGCAAAAGATTTGCCTTTACTCGAAATAGAAGGCGAGCAAGAAGGCGATTTGCTCATCATTGGTTGGGGCAGCACTTATGGTGCAATTAAGGTTGCATTCAATAGATTACGCAATTTGGGACATAAACTCTCGTTTGTGCATTTGCGCTATCTTAATCCATTTCCTGCAAATCTCGAAGAAATTATTTCCAAATTCGATAGGGTATTTGTCCCTGAAATGAATTTGGGGCAATTGCAGTTTCTATTACAAGGAAAATTTTTAAAACCCGTGATTGGTTATCATAAAATACAAGGAAAACCAATGAGCGCAATTGAAGTAGAAAATGCACTTTTAAAATTATTAAATAATGAGGAGTTATAAATATATGACAACGCTACAGAAAGATTTAGGCGTTATGCCCAGAAGCATACCCGTTAGCGAATTAACACCTAAGGACTTTAAAACTCCAATCGATGTGAGGTGGTGCTCGGGGTGTGGAAGTTATTCAATTTTGTCACACATTCAGAGACTTTTCCCCACACTTGGAATTCCAAAAGAAAATTATGTATTTGTGTCGGGTATTGGATGTTCAAGTCGTTTTCCATATTATATGGACGTCTATGGCTTCCATTCCCTACATGGCAGGGCATTACCTGTTGCATCAGGTATGAAAATTGCAAATCCTGAGCTATCTGTGTGGGTTGCAACCGGAGATGGTGATGGAATGGCAATCGGCGGAAAGGGTTTGATCCATGCAATTCGACGCAATATGGATATAAAAGTGCTTATGTTCAATAATGAAATATATAGTCTTACAAAAGGGCAAGCTTCCCCCACATCTCCAACAGGATTGAAAACCAAATCAACTCCTTTCGGAGTAATTGAGCGACCCTTTAATCCCGTTCAATTAGCACTCGGTAGTGGTGCAACTTTTGTGGCAAGAACAATGGACCGTGACCCCAAGCATTTAGCTTATATTTTGCAAAGGGCTGCCCACCATAAAGGCATCGCATTTGTTGAAGTTTACACAAATTGTGCTGTCTATACTGATGGTATATTCCAAACTTTCACTGACAAACAAACCAAAGATGAATCGACAATTTTCATTGAAGATAATAAACCGATGATTTATGGAAAAAATAAAGATAAAGCTATTACCTTAAATGGTCTTTCTCCTCAATCCATAGATATTTCTAACGATGGAGAAAATCTATTAAAATACAATGAAAAAGATCCGATGCTTGCATATTCTATTGGCGGAATGTCCTTTGATGAAGATTTGCCTCGTCCATTTGGCGTATTCCTCGATATTGAACGCTCAACCTATGATGAAGGTTTGCATTCTCAAATAAATAATATAATATCAGAAAAGGGTGAAGGAGACGTCGATACACTCCTTCGTGGTGATGATTATTGGGAAATTAATTAAATAATAAATAAAAAAAGTATATTATATGAAAAAACACATGATTTCTTTAAGTTTCGTCTCAGTTGCTTTAATATGTTTCACATTTTTAAGCTGTTCAGGTATGGAAGAGAAAAAACCGCAGAAAAGCGAAAAATCAACAGAAAAACGTCCGCAATATGAGATCCAAGTGACCCAAAAAGGTAATGAACTTGGAAAAATAGTAATCGAATTATTTCCTGATGTTGCACCCGAGCATGTGAATAATTTTGATAGTCTTGTGTCAATTGGTTTTTATAATGGCACAGCATTTCATCGAGTTGTTCCGGGTTTTGTGATTCAGGGTGGAGATCCTAATTCTAAATCTAAACCTAAAGAAACGTGGGGAATTGGGGATCCTTCGCAAACAAGAGTAATTGCTGAATTTAGCCAATTGAACCATAAACGTGGGACAATATCCGCAGCAAGAAGCAACGATCCAAATTCTGCCACTTCGCAATTTTTTATTTGCGTCAAAGATGTCCCATCTCTTGATGGACAATATTCTATCTTTGGAGAGACAATTTCAGGGATGGATGTGGTGGATGCAATTGTAAATTCTCCAAGAGACAGCCATGATCGTCCAATCGATAAAATCGAAATGACAATTAAAAAATTAAAGTAAATAGAGTTTAAAATGGAACTGGAAAGAATTCAATCAGCATTAAAGCAAAGCAATCTCGACGGGTGGTTATTTTATGATCATCACAATCGAGATGGAATTGCAGCTCGCATTCTCGGGCGCGATAAAAGCAAAATGGCAACCCGACGTTGGTATTATTTTATCCCTGCAAATAGTTCACCAATCAAACTTGTTCATAAAATCGAGCAAGGTCAACTCAATGAATTACCCGGCGAAAAATTAGTCTACCTGCCATGGCAAGAGCAACATTCTCAATTAAAGAAAATGCTTGGCAATTCTAAACGTATTGCGATGCAATATTCTCCTAACAATGATATTCCTTATATATCAATTGTTGATGGCGGAGCACTCGAACTGATCAGGAGCTTCGGAGTTGAAGTGATATCGAGTGCCAATCTTGTTAGCGAGTTTGAATCGTTCATCGATGAAGAAGGGATGCAGTCGCATATCCAAGCAGGCAAAGTTATGCAAATGGTAAAAGATGAAGCGTTCAAAGAAATTCGACGTAGACTCGACAAAGGTATTAACCCGACAGAATATGAAATTCAGCAATATATGGTGGATATAATTCTTAAAAATGGTTTGGAATATGACGACCCACCAATCGTTGCTGTTAATGAACACGCTGCTGACCCACATTTTGAACCTCAGAAAGAAGGTTCGGCAATTATGAAAGAAGGCGATTTAGTATTGCTCGACCTTTGGGCAAAACTCAGTAAACCTCGTTCAATCTATTATGATATTACTTGGATGGGATATATTGGAAATGAAATTCCTGAAAAAATCGATAAAATTTTCAAAATTGCTACAGGTGCACGCGATGCAGCACTCTCATTTGTAAAAGAAAAATTTGCAAAGAATGAACCATTGCGCGGTAGCGAACTTGATGATCATTGCAGAAAATATATCGCCGACCGCGGTTATGGAGATGCTTTCATACATCGAACAGGACATAATATTGGCGAAGAAGTTCATGGCAATGGCACTCATATCGATAACCTTGAAACCCGCGACGACCGTTTTCTAATCAAAGGTTCTTGCTTTTCCATCGAACCTGGTATTTATCTTCCTGATGAGAAGATTGGTTTCAGAACGGAACTTGATGTGTTTATCGAGCAAAATGGTAAAGTCGATGTGTTTGGTGCTATTCAGGATGAAATTGTAAAAATCTAAATTGATTTGATTTGCATAGGCACTCTCCGCATTGCTGGCAAGTAGTATTGTAGCAATCGCATAAAGACATATCTACTGATGCAATTGCTCAAAAGTGCAAAATATATTGCTAAGATATATTTTCAAAAAAAAATCTTCCGAGGATTTGACCCCCCGGAAGATTTTTTATTAACTAAGCTTTACTCCATCATTTCTTATTCACAACTGGGGCTGATATAAATGGCAATTTTGGTGTGTCTTTGTCATTTGCATTAATTTCAAGGTCTTCAAATAGCAAATCAGGAGCAATTATTGATGAACCTGTATAGATCGACCTTCCAAAGTTAAATGATTGGATTACAGCAGGGGCAAGATAATTTAGCACATATCCTTTATTACCTACATTGACTATATCTTTAAATGATTGGACAGTCAATGAATTTATCTCCACATTTTTCAGAAGTTCTTCTTTCCCATTGGGATATACTTTGTATGCTTGCAAAAGTGGAATAGCATTTTGTTCTGATAAAAAGCTTGAATTTCCAAATGTTATTGCTGATAATGATGTATGTAAAATGTTGCGATCAATTATTTTTCTAATTATTATACCATAAGGTAATTCTCTCTGCTTAACTAAATCGAGAAATTTTTGCTTTAATTCTTTTGTTGGCAGCGATTTGGATTGCTCGGATGACATTATCAAATTGCTTATAATTATTGTGCCTCCGCGAGCGTGTCCGTTCGATTCAAGCACTCGTTTGATTGGTGTTCGGTTGCTTAAAAGTGATTTCAGATACCCTTTTTCAACCAAATTAACTGTTTGAGCAGGCACTCCTTCATCATCAATTTTATAATAACCGAGCAATGGAACTCCTTGATATTCAGTCATTGATGGATCATCTTTAATTGAGAGGAATTCGGGAAGGACTCGCCCACCAATTTTTTTCTGGAAAAGATTTGATTTCTCGTTTCCACCGAACGAAAATTGTCCTTCAGAAATTTTCTCTCTTTGTGCAATTAAATTTGGGACAAAAACCCGAGCCAAAACCTCGCAAGCTGCCTGCCCTTCTACCAAAACAGGTCCATTATAGGATTCGTCAAGCGTGGGAGCTTGTGCGAGCTTCGTAATATTTTCAGCAGTAAGAGTTATACCTTTTCTTAATGAATCAAGACTTGGGAAATCTTTGGGAAATCTTGCATAAGCACTATAATGTTCAACAATTGGTGTGCCTTTGTCAGCTTGCAGATAAGCTACTCCCTCAATGCCTGCAAAGAAATCATCTTTTATATATTCAGTCCCTTCGCTATTCACATAATAAATCCTTTTTGGTAAATATTCGAATGAGACATTGGAAGAATATATTTGAGGATAATTTTTAAATATTGCCGATATATTAAGGACTTGGTCTGTGATTTTATCAAAATCAATTTTAGGGAATATAGTAGTATCCACACCTTTGAAAGGTTTAACTTTCGAGAAATCGGGGATTGTATCTTTTTGAATTATGTTTTTCAATGAAGCAAGTTTTTTGGAGTAAGTTTCCGTAGCATTTTTATATGCACCATCAGTTGCCAGCCAAAGTTCTTTGCGGAGAACATTATAATTCAAATCCAAAGGAATTCGGCGACTGCTGTATCTTTCACCCATATCTCGGCTACCGAAAAACATTGAACCAATATCCATAAAATTAGAATTATCGAGTGCATAATTTCCTACTCGAATTCCAACATCGAGACTTACTTCTTTATTATTACTTCTTGAAATCAGATTACCCAATTTCGCAGAAGCATTGAAATTATCAGTAATTGTTATTGTATATTCAACAAAATAAGGTCGTTCGAGCGATTCGAGTTTCAGCTGCGACATTGAGCGGTTTATTTCATCCCGCATAGCGCGCAATATATCATTTGGGCTTGCCGATAAACTAAGGTCCTGAGCCGACAATCCAAGTGATGAGAAGATAATTGTAAATAATACTATTACTTTTTTCATAATTAATCTCCGATTTAAGGTGCTGGTAAAATTGGTGGTTTGGATTGTGATTTATATTTTTTCTGAACTTCGATGCGTGAGACAAGCAAAGTTGGAGAAGAAGCCGAGACGGGAACGCCACCCGATTCCGCACCGCATACTCCGTTGAAGGTTGCCATATCGTTGCCCGCTGCTACGATATTAGAAAATGTGGTAAGTGGTGTGCCAATCAAATCCACACCTCGCACAAGCTCATCGGGTCTGCCATCTACATAAATTTTATACACCACAAGTGGCATTACATTAAAAGCATTTGGGATAGTGCGGTCAATAAAAGTAAATCCGCCTTCGACCACAGTAAAATATAATCCATATTCTTTGCCTTGTTCTTTTGCGATTTCCCGCAATTTGTTTTTCATATTTTCGACAGGCATTGTGCTATCAGCCAATACGATTAAATTTGATTGACGTGTTACGGGTGTATAACCTGGCGCTTTTCTTCCGTGTCCATTTGAATGGTCGAACCCTTCGATTGGTGTTCGGGACATAAGGAAATTCTTAAAAATGCCATCTTTAACAACATCAACTCTTTGGGCAGGAACACCTTCGTCATCCACATCATAAAAGCCTGCTAATGAAGTATGATCCATATATTTGCGGGTTGGGTCAAAGACGACATCGATAAAAGATGGAAGAATTTTTTCTCCAACCATTTTCTTAAATGTTTGCGATGCTGAAGGATCTTTCTCACGAAATCCTTCAACGCGATGTCCAAATATTTCATGGAAAAACACTCCAGAGGCCTCACCAGAAAGCATTGCGGGTCCCGTAAATGTCTCAGCTAAAGGTGCATTGCGTAATCCATCAATTTGTGTTATAAGTATATCAATATCTTTGGCAATCACTTCTTCGCTTGGCAAAGAATCGGGGTTATATGCAAAATAACTTTTATATAATGGAATATCCATTCCGTCATCAGCTTTTGTCGAGGCGTTAATAAAAATATAGAAATAATTTTCGTAAGATTCGGTTTCAGTTCCTTCGCTTGTTATTAATATTTTTTTCCTGGAATCGCCCATAAATGAAACATTTGCAGAATATATCCATTTATATGGCTCGAATTTTTTGGATAGCCTATTTAATATTGGTATAATTTTGTCGGGATTTGATGATAAAAGACTGCCTTTACCATAAATTTTCACAGGTTTATCAAAAGAAAAGTCAGCAGAAGTGTCGTCTTCCTTAACTTTTACTTTTGCATTAGTAAGGGCTTTCTCATACCTTTCAGTTGCATTTTTATAGGCTTTGTCTGTTGCGAGCCATAGTATATTGCGTAACGTTTGTTCATCATCATTGAAAGGCAGTTCAAGCCGCCCAATAGAGGGAGTAAAATCAAATCCAGAACCCCGAATTATGTGAGTATTATCAAACTTATAATCTCCAACACGAACTTGTATATCAAGGGTTCGCGAGCTATCTATATATTTGCTCTTAAGAACGCCATCAGCACTTGATATACGAGTATTCCGATTATCTGCAAAATAATACGAAATATAATATGGTGGATTTGGTTGTGATTTCATCGAATCCATAAAACGCTCAAGTTCTGACTTGACAATTTGATTTAACTTCGGTTGCGTCTGTGCTGACGCATCAAGATTAGAGAAAAATAGGACCAGACTGATTACGATTGCATAAATCATATATCCTCATTTATTTTTTTTGACAAATTTCTGTTAAAACGCTGTTAGTTGATCTCGGATGCAAAAAGGAAATAAGCATATCGTGGGCTCCATTCCGAGGTATTTCATCAATTATATTGAAATTATCTGATTTTATGCGAGATAATTCTTGATTAATATCATCAGTTTCAAATGCGATGTGATGAACACCTTCACCTTTTTTTTCGATGAACTTAGCAATGGGCGAATCCTCTGATATTGCTTGAGTAAGCTCGATCCTGACTTCGCCAATCTTGAAGCTCGCGATTTTTACTTTTTGGTCTTCGACGGTTTCTCTATGAATATTTTCGACCTGAAATAATCTTTGGAAAATAGGTAAGCTTTGCTCGAGATCCTTTACTGCAATTCCAATGTGATTAATAGATTTAATCATTGTTTTGATTTATATTTTTAAGCATTAAATTCAAATCATCTATTGAGTTAATTCCTTGAATTTCCTCAAAAGTTGCTAATGGAAAAGCACCTACTTTATAGTTGTTATTTCTCAATATTTCTATAACATCAGTCAAATAATATTCCCCTTGCGCATTAATATTTCGCACTCCTTTCAGAGCATTGAAGAGAATATTATTTTTAATTAAATAGACGCCTGAATTGATTTCATTGATTTTTTTTTCAGAATCATTTGCATCTTTTTCTTCAACGATTCTCTGGAATTCTCCATTTCTATCTCGCAAAATTCTGCCATAACTTGTAGGATCCGGTGCAAATGCTGTCAATACTGATGCATCCATTTCATTAAGTAAATGCTTATCAAGGAACTTGTAAAGTGTCTCGTTTTTCAATAATGGCACATCTCCACTCAATATCAGCAAATTTCCTGAGAATCCATCTAAATTAGATTCTGCTTGCAAAATTGCGTGACCAGTTCCCATCTGTTCTGATTGAATAACATATTCAATGGGGACTGTATTTATTCCTTTTTCAAAATTAAACAAAAAATCAATTACTTTTTCCTTTTGATGCCCAACTATTACAATTATTTTTTCAGGATTTACTAAAATCGAAGTTTCGAGAACATATTCAAGCAATGGTTTGCCGTTGAGTAGCGTTAGGACTTTGGGCAAATCGGGATTTTTCATACGTTTGCCTTTACCAGCGGCAAGTATGGTAATCGCAAGATTTTGTGAAGGCATATTAATTTTTTGAAATTATAGTATTGGCAGTTACTTGATGACTTAGTGATTTTATACGATTATCTTTATCAACAAGAATGATGGTTGGTTTATATTCGGGCAATTTAGCCTCTTCCACAATAGCATAGCTAATTATTATTACTTCATCACCAACTGCAGCTTTGCGAGCAGCTGCGCCATTAATGCAAATTGTGCCGCTTCCTCTTTCGCCAGAAATAACGTAAGTTTCCAATCTTTCGCCATTATTAATATTAACAATTGTAACTTGCTCATACTCATTCAAATCGGCTGCATCCATAAGGTCTTTATCGATTGTGATACTGCCTTCATAATAGAGGTTAGCTTCGGTCACAATGGCACGATGGATTTTCGATTTCATCATTATTCTTTGCATTTCCATCTCAGATATTTAAAAAATAGACGATTAATAAATTGAAAAAATGTTTATAATCATTTGCTTTTCCTTCGTCTTTAATATAAATAAATTAATGAACATCGTAAATTTGTAATCTTTTCGTTTTAAATAAATATATAATAAATCTTAATGAAAGAAAAAATTCAAGAAATAATAGAAAATTATTATAAATACCAAGAAAAATTAAAAGAACCTGATTTAATAAACGACTTCGAAGATTTTAAAAAGATATCACGTGAATTAAAGCAGATCAAACCGATTGCCGAAAAAGGCGAAGAGTATTTGAATTTGTTGGCAGAATTTGATTCCGCGAATGAACTTGCCGAGCTATCCAATATAGATCCCGAACTTAGAGAAATGGCATGGCAAGAAGTGAATGATTTACGTCCAAAGATTGAAGATATCGAAGAAGAATTGAGATTTATACTTTTACCCAAAGACCCCAACGACCAGAAGAACTGCTTTGTAGAAATTCGCGCAGGCACAGGCGGAGATGAAGCAGGAATTTTTGTAGGCGATTTGTATAAAATGTATGAACGATTTTCAGAGAGAAAAAATTTCAAATTAGAATTAATCGATTTCAATGAAAGCGAAAAAGGTGGATTCAAAGAAGTTATTTTTCAGCTATCGGGCGAATATGCTTACGGAACAATGAAATACGAAAGCGGCGTGCATAGAGTGCAAAGAGTGCCCGAAACTGAGGCAAACGGCAGAGTCCATACAAGTGCTGCAACTGTGGCTGTGCTGCCAGAAGTTGATGATGTTGAAATAGATATTAAAGAAGAAGATTTACGCATTGATATTTATCGTTCGGGTGGCGCAGGTGGACAAAATGTAAATAAAGTGGAGACTGCTGTAAGAATGATTCATATTCCCACGGGGATCGTTGTCACATGTCAAGATGAGCGTTCGCAATTGAAAAACCGCGAAAAAGCAATGAAAGTTCTGAAAGCACGGCTTTATGAATTTGAATTGCACAAACAGCAAGAGGAAATATCCCAAAGCCGCAAATCTATGGTCAAAACAGGCGATCGTTCCGAAAAAATTCGCACTTATAACTGGCCCCAGAACCGAGTGACAGATCATCGATTAACGGGAGAAGAGAAGAATTTTCCCTTGCGTGAAATTATCGAAGGCGATTTGGAACCGATTATTGAGAAATTAAAAATCCAAGAACGGACTGATTTGCTCAAAGCAAATTCGGATATGTTGTAATTAAATATAAAATATTATGCAAACAGTATTAATAACAGGTAGTGCCAAACGATTAGGCCGTGGACTTGCAATTGAATTTGCAAAAAAAGGTTGGGATATTATTCTGCATTATAATCACTCGCAGAACGAAGCAGATGAAACAGCCAAGCAAATTAAAAAATATGGCGTTCGCGTTTTCCCTATTCAGCTTGATTTGGCAAATTATAAATCAATTGAAGACGGGTTTGAGAAGATCAAATCTGAATTCCCATTTCCAAACGTGTTAATCAATAATGCAGGGGTTTTTCCTCCGATGACCACTTTGCAAGAATTAACCGAGGATGCATGGAACTCGATAATGAGCGTTAATTTGAATGCACATTTATTCACCGCAAAATTTTTCACAAAATATGCCGAAGAAAATTCGCGAATCATCAATATTGCATCAGTCGGTGGACTGGAAGTATGGAAGCATCGTATTCCCTATAATGTCTCTAAAGCGGGCGTGATTAAATTAACTCGAGTGCTTGCAAAAGAGCTTGCTCCAAAATTTTCCGTGAATTCAATTAGCCCTGGAACAATTACTTTCGATGAAGATCCTGTAAATGATTCTGCCGAGAAATATCCAATGAAACGATTTGCAACAGTGCAAGATATTTTTGATGCAGTGTATTTTTTTGCAACGGCAACAAATTATATAACGGGACAGAATTTATGCGTGGATGGTGGCTTTACATTAAAATGAAATATACCTATGAAGATGATTTATCCTGCACCAAGCACTGATTTTACAAATCCATTAAAACACAAAGAACTGATTGGCAATTACATAGTACAAACTTTTGAAAAATTTGGTGTTGAAGTAGAAATTGGCACAAGTCCGATTCCAATTTTAAAATATTATTTTTATATTTATAAAAAAATATATTGGCTTCTATTTCATAAAAATTATTTGCTTGATCGAGCAATTCCTGTCTTGAAATCTTCTGCAAAATCTATTTCGAAGCAAATTGAAAATTCAGATGCTGATTTCATTTTTGCGTTTGGGACACTTCCAATTGCATTTCTTGAGACAAATAAGCCTATATATTTTATTACGGATGGAACATTTGAAGTAATGAACGATTATAATCCTAATTATGCAAATGTTTGCGAACACTCTTATAAAAACGCAGAAATGCTTGAAAACATTGGGTTTAGCAAAGCAAGAAAAATATTTTTATCATCAGAATGGGCTATACAAAGCGCTTTGAATCATTATAAAGTCCCATCTTCAAAAATTGTGCATACATATCTTGGGGCAAATATTCCAAATTCACCATCTCTAAACGAAGTAAAGCAATTTATTGACGAAAGAAGCAAGGAATCCATCAATTTAATTCTAATTGGGAAAAATTGGCAGGGAAAGGGAGCAGATCGTGCTATCGCAATTAATAAGGAACTAATTAATAGAGGATATATTTCAAATTTACATATCATTGGTTGCAAGCCTCCACAGGATAATATTCCCCCGAATGTGAAAGTAATAGAAAATCTTGATAAAACTATTCCCGCCGAACTTGATGAATTCCAGAAAATTTTAAGCAATAGCCACTTTATGCTGTTTCCAACACATTATGATACTTTTGGGCATGTTGTTTGCGAAGCATCTGCGTATGGTGTCCCAACTATTGCAGCTCTCACAGGTGGAGTTGGCGATGCTGTCAAAGAAGGAGTTAATGGCTTTTTGTTTGACTATAATGAACCTGATTCAATACAAAAATCAGCTGATATCATCCTCCAATATTTTAATAACCCAAGCGATTACGAACAATTGTGCTTATCGACTTATCAAAGATATACCGAGGAATTAAATTGGGACACAATAGTCTCAAAAATGCTTAAAGTAATTAAAGAAGATTTAAATATTGTTACTTAGTTATAACAGCAATGCGACTTAAAGACCTTTTTTTGAATTGTGATAGACTATTTCTGTGCAATTTTTACAAAAGGTTTCAATAAGAATATTAAATATTAATGTGAATTGGGAGCATTTCAGAAAGCACACTTAATGCAATTTATCAAGTTGATTTTCTATTGTTCCTGTAATTATTTGAGCAAGAGCATCTTCGATATTTCTAATGTTTGTAATAATTGGTTTTTTATTATTTTCAATAAGAAAATCATAAACACCTTGCCCCATATTTCCCGAAACGACATAGTCGCAGTCTTGTATTGATACATAGATTGCATTATGTCGTTGCCCGTGGTCAGGTAAATTGTTTTCATTGTTGTTACCGTGAAATAATGCTTTGTCGCGAGTCTCTCTTGATGTGACTGAGCCATTTGTAATTTGAAGGACCTCGAAATAATTTGCTCTCCCAAAATGAGGAGATATTGCTGTGCTATCATCAGTAGTAAATGCAACTTTAAATGTTTTATTTTCCATCTTTTCCCTTAATAACTTATTATTTTTTGACAAACGGTTATAGTGCAAAATTATTATTAGGAACTGTCCTCACAAATAGGCAGTCAGTAGAATGATAAATTTATGGTAGCGTTAATAAAAAAATACTTAAAAGTTTGGAACATTGCAAGAGATTGAATAGGGACTGGCGCTCCTTACAATGACCCACCTCTTTTTCCAGTCATTATGAACGAAGTGAATCATTCTTCTAATTTCGTGAATAATACTTCATAGAACAAACTTTCCAATTAAAATTATGTTCAAAATATGTTAATTTTGTAGAAAATATGGTGAATATAATGAAAAAAATAGGCGTTACATTATTCTTTTTGTGGTATTTGTTGGGATGTTCTGAACTTATTGCGCAGGATACTACAACAGTCCAAACTTTAACATTTGATGATATTTATAAACGTAGTGGAGAATGGATATTTCCACCAAAAAATGAAAGTTTCAGAAAAATTCTAATGTATTACACATTAAAATGCGACCCAAAAACCCCTCACGATAAATATAATTGTGGCGAATGGGATTACTTGACTTATATGATTGTTAATAAATCAACAGGCGATTATGATTCCACAAAAATGCCTTTCAAGCAATATTCACTTGGCTCAGTCGCAAATCCTGATACAATTCATTATACAAATGTTCAACCTTTCACAAAATTTTATAAAAGTATAATAAATACAGAAATTACAAAGAAAACTGACCCTAATATTATTGAAGTTATCACGGGAAGTAATTTAGGAAGCATTCCCGATAGTGTATTGAAGATGCAGTTATTATTTCCTGCAAATTATCTTAGAGATTTGGGGATGGTTTCAGGTAATATATATTCGATAACATTTACATTTTTATCACCGAACATTAGCTTAAAAAATTGTACAATTCGGCTCAAAAACACTACCAGGACAACATTTGATGGATTCAATGATTATGAACTTGACACTTATTTTTCACATGACATTCCCTCAACTGTTTCGGGTGCGAATACCCTAGTCCTTGATAAACCTTTCCATTGGAATAAATTCCAAAATTTATTACTTGAATTGAGTTACGAGAAAACATCTCCCCAGCCTCTTATAATTGGAGGAAATATTTCACAGACATCTGTCCCGAGCTTATATGCAAATAGTCCCGGGACATATCTAAAATTCGATGGGATTTCAAATCAATTGTATATTGATAATATTACAGAGTTGAATGAAGCCAACGAGTTTACAATCGAAGGATATGCACGTGCAGATAATTGGCAATCGGGTGCGGCAATATTTTCGGTCCCAAATTCGATTTCACTTGAACTTGGAGATAATCCCGGTGAATTCAAATGTTATGTTAGGAATCCTGATAATACCTTTGCGCTTGCAAAAAGTTCTGCATCAATGGGGGACTGGTTCCACTTTGCATTTGTATTTGACGGTAAGCAGATCGATTTCCATGATAGAGTTAAATTTTATATCAATGGCGAACCGGTGCCAATGGATCTTTACGGACGTATTCCTGAGAAAACTGCGAAAAACAAAAATCCATTTTATATTTCGCCAATTAATAAAAATAATTTATTTGCAGGAGCAATTGACGAATTCCGCATTTGGGGTTCTGCTCTTGACCCAACAACCATCTATAATTGGTCTAATCAGACTTTAGAACCAACTCATCCATACTATGGATCATTGATTGCTTATTATCAAATGAATGAGAATGCGGGAACAATCGCAGTTGATAATACTCTTAATGGATATAATGCAAAATTTATCGGTATTCCAACATGGCAACATACATCTGCTTCCGAAATTTACTTCGGAGCAGTGCAAAGCGAATTTTATCCACAAATCGAATTGTTGCAAGGCGATATTGAAATAAAACAAAATATAACAATCGATTCATCAATAGTTCCCGGACGGCCAATTTCAATTGTAAAATGGAAAATTCAGAATCATACTCCCGTTATAGATTCTATATTTTATGCGTTCAAACCCGGATATTACTATACTTATGATACAGCAGGCGTGAAGATAGATTCCACTTTTTATAATTATACAAATACTATACTTAATCCGCAAATTGAGGCATATTATTATTCCGAACCCTATGAGAAGTATGATCCTTATGAGATTGGCAGATTTATAACTCCTTATGGAATAGGGCTCGATTTAGGACCACAGGGATTTACTTGGATATATGACGTTACGGATTATGAGCCATTGCTTCACGATACTGTGCAATTATCAGCGGGGAATTTGCAAGAATTGGTCGATTTGAAATTCCTTTTCATCAAAGGCACCCCACCGCGAAATGTTGAAAGTGTCCGACACATTTGGGGACCTTTTGGTTCATATCTTTACAAAGATTTATCCAATGATGCACAAATGATGCGTCGTATATTACAGACGAGTGCTAATATATCAAGTCAATTCAAAGTCAAGACACGTATTACGGGACACGGTCATAATAGTAATGATGGACAATTTCCGCATTGTTGCGAATGGAAGGATAATACACATTATTTGCTTGTAGAGGATTCGTTGGTCGCTAATTGGCATATTTTCCAATATAATGACTGCGCCCTTAATCCTGTGTTTCCGCAAGGAGGAACTTGGCCCGGTGCAAGAGAGGGGTGGTGTCCCGGCGATGTTGTTAAAGACAATGAATTTGAAGTGAGCGACGTGATTAGGAAAAATAATTCGCTTACTGACGCTTCCACTTTGATAGATATACCTTTCGATTATGATATAACAAAGGTTCCCGAAAATAATCAGGGAATGGGCAATGGCAATTATGTTATGAATTTCGATTTAATTCAATATGGTTCTAATAATTTCAATAATGATGTTGAAATTTATGACGTGATTTCTCCAAATTCTTTTGATTATTATTCTCGAGTTAATCCAATTTGCGCAAGTCCGAAGATTGTCATACGTAATAATCGCAATATTACGCTAAAATCTCTCGATTTTGAATATTATGTTAAAGGTGGCACAAAGCAGAATTATCACTGGACAGGTCAAATCGCTCCAATGCAGAAGGCAGAAATTGAATTGCCCATTCCAAATAGCGATTTCTGGCTTGGAGATGGTACTAATGT
>DIEP01000107.1:0-2537 GCA_002418685.1 Ignavibacteria bacterium UBA5771 | reverse complement strand
AATATGCCTGATTTATATACTAATAAAGTGGTTTTGCATTTCAAAACAAATTTAAGAGCAAGCGATTTCCAATTGACTTTGAAGGATTTGGCAGGCAATGTAGTGCTCGCCTTAACCAATCTTGAAAATAATAAACTATATCGAGAAGAACTGAACCTTTCTCAAGGATGCTATACACTTGAAGTTATAGATAATAATAATTATGGCTTGTCATATTGGGCATTTCCCGATCAAGGAAATGGATATTTGAAAATAACTGATGAAAAAGATGCTGCATTAAAAGTATTCAATCCCGATTTTGGACATGGAGTGAATTATTCGTTTTATTATGGAAGCTATAGTTTAGTGCAAGAACCGACCATAGATGAAACAATTTATACTTATCCAAATCCAGCGAATTCGCTTCTTAATATTGCAGTAAATGACCAATCAGGAAAGTTGAATTTCCGAGTGATAGATATGAATGGCAAAGTCCTTATTGACAAAAAAGAAAATATCAGCGCTAATTCTATTTATCCTTTGAATATTGCAGATTTGCAAAGTGGCGCTTATATCCTTGAAATTATTAATGGCAAGGACATATTCCATAAAAAATTCATAAAAAATTAAAATTGCGGGATACAGTTTTGCTTGCGGTGGCTACAAAGCAATGATAAATTAAAACCTTCCGAAGGTTTTGAATCTTTGGAAGGTTCTTTTCTTTTTTATGGACGCCAACTTGTCCGAAAGTTTTAAAGATTCTCCGCAAGCTGTGTAATAATTAACTCCGCGGAATTGCTAACTTTTGGAATTATCAATTATCCACATTGAATTCAAATATTGCTATCTCAGTCATTATTATAATTATTATTATATTCTTTCGTTAATTTTGTAAAGATTGATTGGATAAAATATGAATAAGAATCTCATTGTTTTAATTTTTTCTTGCTTTTTTATTAGTTTTCAAGCCCGTAGCCAAGAATTGCAACCATTGGTTGATGTTAATATGGAACGATTGGATTTCGAATCTCGCCGATACGTTTCGAACTTGAAATATGATTTGGAAAATTATCTGAGCAACCAACGATTCACTGAAAATGATTGGGAAGGACCCCGCATTCCTGTTGAAATCAGCATTTATTTTACAGGTGGCAACAATAAAAATCAATATACAGCACAGCTAATTATTGTTTCTAAAAGGAATATCCGTGGCGTAGATGGGGGAACTTCAATTGCTTTAAAAATGCTCGAAAAAAACTGGTTTTTTGAGTATTCGAGTGGTGCTGCACTTTCATATAATCCAACACGATTTAACGATTTCACCTCCCTGATTGATTATTATATGCTTACGATTATTGGTTATGATATAGACACTTACGGGGAATTGGAGGGTTCTCCGATGTATGAAAAAGCACGTCAAATTGTCCAACTCGGCTCATCTCTTGGCAAAGATGGATTTGAAATTCGTTATGCACCGGGAGAACTGACTCATTATTCTTTGATTAACGAAATGTCTGATCCGCGATTTTATGATTTTAGGCGATTGATATTTTCATATTTTGTGGATGGAATTGATTTGATGGCAGAAAACAAAGAGGAAGCTATGAAAAATCTCGAAAACGTTATTACTCAGATAGCTGAATTCAAACAAAATAAATTGACAGGTCCAAGCGTTTTTATGCAAGTTTTCTTTGATGCCAAAGCCCAAGAAATCGCACAAATTTTCAAAAGCTATCCCAATAAAGAAGTCCTAAATAATTTAATTTATCTTGATCCGACCAATACAATGATGTATCAAAATGCTTTTGATGGCAAGGATTTTTGATTATTTATATTGACGTAGCCATTCCAAGCGTGGTTGCAATTCGGAGATTGGAACAAGCAATTTTTCTTTGCCAAGAATTGCATCCTCTTTGCTTGTGAAAATCATTTCGTAATCCTTGCTCATAACAATTGCTTCTTCAGGGCATACTTCTTCGCAAAATCCACAAAATATGCACCGAAGCATATTTATTTCAAATAATTTTGGAAAACGCTCCTGCACTCGATCAGTTTCACCCGCTTGAACTTCAATAGCAAGTGCGGGGCAAACGCGCGAACATAACCCGCAAGCAACGCAACGTTCGCCATCTTCTTCCAAGACAAGGACAGGTCTGCCTCGATAAGAAGCACTGGGTTGCATTTTTTCTTCGGGATATTGCCTTGTAAACTTTGGTTTAAACATTTGAGAAAATGTCAACCCCAATCCCTTTGCTATTTCGGGTATATATATTTTTTCCCAGAAAGTCATTCTTTCATCGGGAGAATTTGGTTTTCTATTCATTTTAATATAAACTTACTTTATACAATTAAACAAAATTAACAAAATCGAATGAAATTATAATTACATAAATTGAATCTTGCACCTGCAATTGAAAGAATTGGACGACAGACTTCGTGGGAGCTTGACAGAAATTGCGATAGAACAAAGTTGCACTTATATAAATAATTATTTGCCTTATAAATATCTGTTATTTCGATTCCCTCCAATTCATTGACCTTTAATTTTATTATATAGT
>DIEP01000016.1 GCA_002418685.1 Ignavibacteria bacterium UBA5771 | reverse complement strand
TTAAAGTGAGAGCGACTGATTCCGCAGGCTTATATTCAGAATTGAACTATGATATACCAGGTTTTACAATTGCTATGAAAGATATAAAGGAAAACACGATTGTGCCTGAAATAATCGATACAATTCTTTATGGGAAGGAAAGATGTTTCGATATAATTATCGAAAATTATGGGAAATTCCCTCATAAAATTAATTATTTGATTGTGCAATCATCGGTTCAGTCAGATACAATTCCTGAATATACAGGAACTGTATTGCAAGCAGGAGAGCAAAGGACATTCCGATATTGCATCACTCCGAGCGATTCAGGGATATTTAATTTTGACATTACAATTGAAGACAGTTGCACAAAGCGAGAAATTACTAAGTTAAGTCTATATTCATTGCGTGATACTGACGCTCCAAATGTTCAAGCCTCAATTGATTCTTGCAATATTAATTATTTCTATGATATTTATGAAGAATTAAAGAGTGATGGTGGAATAAGCAGTGCCAATCTAATCGAGAGTTCTAATATTAATGTTGAACATACTGAAATTAGCGATAGACATTATCAGTTCAAGATTGGGGTGATTGACCCAAGACAAGATACATATTTCAAAATTGAAGTGATAGATTCAGCAGGCAATTCCACGATTATCGAGGTTTCGCGACCTGGATTTACTCTTCAATTTTCATCGAGTAATCAAACGCATCAAATTGATTTTGGAAAATGTAGAATTGGCGGACTTTATATCGATACTCTTCTGATTTATAATTATGGGAATTTCCCAATAACACTAAAAGATGCTTTATTATATTATAATTTACAGTTCAGCATTCCTCAATCACAATTGCCAATTGTAATCAATCCAAAAGATACTGCAAAAGTTATGATTGCATATAAACCTGTGTATGTAAAGGTAGATCAAGATGTTGATTCATTGAAATTTACTTTGAATTGCATCGACGAAGTGATACCACTCTTTGGGTTAGCAGAAGAATTTAACATTAATGCTACTTCTAAATGCGATGTTAATATTCGCTTTATCACTGATTCTATCCCATCATCTTTGGAAATTACTCTTGCAGATGAATATACTAAGGGAATTGTGGAATTAAATATCTCCAATACAAAAAATAGCAATATGGAGATATATTTGTATAATTCATTGGGTGTTATGCTTGAAAAATTGTATTCGGGAACTATGCAAAAAGGTGAGTCAAAGATAAATATAAAGATGAATAATTATTCTGCAGGTTTATACTTTGTTATTATAAAAAATGCGGGAGAGCAATATTCTCGGAAATTTATTAAAATTGAATAGGCATCTGATCTGTGGCTGTGCGGAAAGTTTTATATTATAGAGCAATATCGGTTATTTGGAATGTAGCAAGGAATTCCGAAGTGATTATATATCAATATCCCTGGATTTCTCAATTCACTTGAAATGACGTGAAAATGACTTATGAGACAACTCCAGTATGAAGAGCGGGTTGCTTTACAAGGATTAGTTTAATTTTTTTAAAGATCTTTTTAGGTATTATTTTTCATTAAATTATTTAAATATGAAATCGAACTATCTTAATAAATACATATTATATATTTTATTAGCAGTAATTTTTTCGGGATGTGCAACTCCCGAAAATATTCAAAAGAATAAGAATAAAAATGAATTCCAACAATTTATCCAAACGAAATCAGATAGTTTATGGGCACTTCCATCGGATGTAGCAAAAAGTGCAGCTGAAGATTCCTATGTGCGAGGTCTCAGTTATGCTGCTGATAGTAATTTTGCATACGCTGCACTTGAATATGAATATGCTCTTGAATATGATAAGTCAGCGACGATATACTTAAGCTTGGCAGACGCACTTTCGCGACTTGGATATATTGATAGGGCTCTTGATGCTGCCTTTAATGCTTATAAATTAGATTCTACGCAGACTCACGCACTTGAAATTATGTTTTCCCTATTTGTTTTCAAAAGAGATATTGCAAGTGCAGAAAAAGTTGCATTGAAAATTTATGAAAAGGATCCTTCGGATAATAATCTGCTTATGATGGGAGATTTTTACAGCTTTTTTGATCAAAAGAAAGCTTTGGAATATTATCAAAAATATGACGATGCGAATCCATCACCCGAAGTGAAATCGATATTGAATAAATTATATCTAATGACAGGTGATACTCTTCGCGCTATTATTGGAATTAAAGAACTTGCTCGCACAAATCCAAATCCTGATTATGCTTGGGAATATTTTGATTTATCATTGCAAACAAAACAATATAGCAACCTTGATTATTTCCTCGATTCTCTTTTCGACAAATATTCCTTAAAGGATCGAACAGATTTTCTTTCTTCTGTGATCTATCGCTTCTATTTCGCTCAAGAATTTATCGATGATGGAACGTCAAATTTTATTAAAAAGACCCTTCGGATAACTGCTGATAGTAATTATAATATTGGCGGAATGTTTATTCCTTCTTTTTATTTGGCATATAATTTGAAAGACTCAACATTATTGGAATCATTGCTAAACAAAAGTATACTTTTAGCCGATACAATAGTTGATGTTCCATTGATTGCATCGCAATTTTATCAGTCATTAGGGATGAGGGATAGTTCCATTGCTATTTTGGAAAGATATAGAGGGAAATTTCCTAATAATCCAAAATATGATATTCAGTTGGGTTATACTTATTTTTTTAAGAATGATTGGACGAAAGCGAAAGATAATTTTTTAAGTGCTTACGCAAAGGATACAACTAATGTGGAAGTCCTTATATCTCTCGGAGATATGTATGATAAACTGAACAAAAGTGATAGTGTGGAGTATTATTTTACATTAGCATTGTCGAAAGATAGCGAGAACGCATTAGCAAATAATAATTTCGCATTTTTTCTTTCTCGTGATACATCAAGATTACAATATGCAATGGAGTTATCGCAAAAGTCAATTGACCATGAGCCGAACAATCCTGCTTATCTGGATACTTATGGTTGGATACTTTTTAAAATGAATAATCGAGAGAAAGCATTGGAATTTATTCAAAAAGCGTATGAACTTGATCCCGAGAATTATGAAATAATTGAGCATCTTGGTGATATTTACGAAAGCAATGGAAATATTGAAAAAGCGAAAGAATATTGGGAGAAATCGTTAGAAATTAACCCCGAAAATAATGAACTAATTAAAAAAATTAATAAATATCGTAAATAGTGTGGGAACAAATGCATTTATCAAGCATTCATAGAAAAGGCACATGGTCGTGCAGAGGTTTGTTTCAAAAATATCGTTGTCGTCATTCTGAACGAAGTGAGGAATCCCGAAATTCATATATGCAAATGATCTCTGGATTCTTTGCTCCGCTCAGAATAACCGAAATGAAGCCTATGATACTGGANNTAACCGAAATGAAGCTTATGATACAGTCTAATATATTACTCAAAAATAAAACGGATATGATATGTTCGTAATAATTGGAATTGTTGTTGTCATAGCTTCATTACTTGGTGGCTTTATTTTGGCGGGTGGCAATATAATCACGCTGCTCGTTATTCCCGAATATATCATTATTGTAGGAGTGGCGATTGGTTCATTATTGATTGCTAATCCATTACCTGTCCTTCAGAAAGTTTTAAGTGGAATAATTGGAACAATAAAAGGGGCACGAACTAATCAAACAAATTATATAGAATTGCTCAAAATGATGTATGAGATATTCCAATTTGCAAAGCGAGAGGGGTTAATAGCATTGGAGCAGCATGTAGAGGATCCTGAATCATCTACAATTATTTCAAAATATCCAACATTTCTTGAGAATAAAAAGGCAGTAGATTTCTTCTGCGATACATTAAAAATAATATTGAGTGGTGGTATTCCCGCCAATGATTTGGAAGATTTAATGGATCAGGATTTAGAAGCAATCGAGCAAGAAGAAGAAGTTCCTCCCGGTTCTTTGCAAACTATGGCTGATGCTTTCCCGGGTTTGGGTATAGTCGCTGCGGTAATGGGAATTATAATCACGATGGGAGCAATCTCGGAAGGTGCTGAAGCAGTTGGACATCACGTTGCTGCTGCACTTGTGGGGACATTTCTTGGTGTGCTTATGTCCTATGGAATAGTCGGACCTATTGCAGCGAGTATGCAGAAAATTTCTGATAAAGAAAGTAAATATTTACTTGCTATTAAATCTGGCTTGCTTGCATTTGCTAAGGGTTCGCCTGCATCTGTTGCAATAGAATTTTCAAGGCGTTCTATCGATCCCGAAAATCGTCCATCGTTTAAAGAAACTGAAGATGCAGTAAAACAAGCACGATAAGAGGAATAATCTAATTATGCCACAACAAGACGAAAAGCATTCAAAAGAACAACCTATTATTATTAAAAAGGTTAAAAAGTATAAGCACGCTGGTGCTCACGGTGGCGCTTGGAAAGTGGCTTATGCTGATTTTGTTACTGCTATGATGGCTCTTTTCATTGTTTTGTGGGTACTTGCTTCGAGCGAAGAAGTGAAAAATAATGTAGAAGCATATTTTGATAATCCAGGAGCATTCAATCTTGTCACGGGCAAACCAGTTGGTGGTGCCGATATTAATATTAAGGTTGTCCCTCAAAAAGGTGAAGGTGGCGAAAAAGAAAAAAAGCCTTTAATTATTCAATTTGACCAAAAAACAACTGACACCCTCTCAAAAATCATTATGGAGAAAGCAAAAGAAGATAGCGCCCGTGCTGCGAATCAAGTGATTCACACTGGGGACTCACTCAAGAAATATTTTCAAGATATGCAAGTTCAAAATCCAAAATTAAAAGAATTGCTCGAATCTTTGAAAATTGAAATTACCAGCGAAGGATTGCGAATTGAATTGCTCGAAAATAAAGAATCCCTTTACTTCAAGGTTGGTAGTGCCCAATTGACACCGCAAGCTATTGAAATATTGAAAGTGCTTAGTAGAGAAATTGGTAAATTGCCTAATAACGTGGTTATCGAGGGACACACAGATAGCAGAAAATATACGGGCAAAACAGTATATTCGAATTGGGAGCTATCTGCTGACAGAGCAAATTCAGCTCGCAGAGTGCTTTCGCAAACAGGTTTATGGGATGGTCAAATTTCTCAAGTCGTTGGATATGCTGACACTAAATTGAGAAATCCGCAAAATCCATTTGACTTGACAAATCGCAGAGTTAGCATTCTTATTAAACAATTTGGTTTAAATCAATTTTTACCAAAAATAAATGATAGCACTGCAATTAGTCATTAATAGGTATTAATCTAAAATTTATAATTCCCGTTTAAAATAATAAATAAAAAATTTATGGAAAAAAAAGTTCAGATATGGATACTCGGAGATGAAAAGAGCATCTTCTTAGAACTTGCTGAAATTATTCGCGCACATTTCTCGAATTTTGAAGTGCAATCAATCGAATCGCCGCGTAAGTTATATGATTATCTTGACAAAGATATGCCCGATATACTTTTTGTCGATGTTCGACATATAAATTCCGATAGTACTTCTTTGCTGCAAGAAATAAGAAAATTCGATAATTTCAGTAATATATTTATCATTTTAATAGGAAATAAAGAAAATTACAAAGTCCTTTTGGATGGATTGGATTCAGGAGCAAATGATATTATTTTGCTACCACTTATAATTGAAAATGTGCTTGCTCGAATTAAATCTGCTTTGCATTCTGTTGAGTTAATAAATAACAGAAAAGAGCTGTATTCTATTGTTCAAGAATTAGCAGAGCAATTGGAGAGAACAGAAAGTGAAGAAATTGACTTAATTCTCAAAACTTATTCTATTCGTTTATCCATATCAAAAGAAACAATCAACTTGATTGAAGGAGCATCTCTTTGGATTATTAATTTCTTAAAATACACTACTGATGAAGATTCAAAAGATATAGAAATATCATCAGATCTCTCTTTCCTTGGAAGGATAATTTTGCCTGATAGACTTTTTGAATTGCCTGTATATTCAGAGGGAAATGTATCAGACCCATTGATGTATCAAATCCCAATTATAGCTCGAAATATTATTTCGGGAATTCCGAGATTAGAAAAAGTAGGGGATATTTTATATCATATCTATGAAAATATGGATGGCACAGGTTTTCCTGATAAATTACAATCTTGGCAGATCCCACTTGAGAGTCGAATTTTGCGTGTTGCATTAGATTATTGTGATATAATGAGGTATCATAATATTAAATCATCAGATGCTTTATCAATCTTAAAAAAATACACAAATCAACTATATGATCAACGTGTGGTTATACTTTTCGAGCAATATATTTTATCGATTCTCAAATTAGAAGGTGAAATTGATGAAATTTCAATATCTATACAAAATATGGAACCCGGAATGCAATTATCGCGAGATATTTATACAAATAATGGATTAAAACTTCTAAATGCGGGAAATTATCTTACCGAAGCAATTATCACAAAAATTATCTCACACAATACGACTGACCCTATTTTAGGGTTTATATACATAAAAAAGTAGTAATTTTTGAAAAAAATAAAAAAAATTACAAAAAAATGCTAAAAAGTGTTGCATATTCCAAGTAAATTTGCTAAATTGCTTATTTAGTAAGGTGCTTCTTTGAAATACCTTATTTTACAACATTTTTCGTTCTTTTTTTTTATTAATTTATTTTTTTTCACACAATTTAAAAGGAGGTTTTATGCCTTTAAACAAATCCGATTTGGTTAACGCAGTCGCAGAATCTGCTGAATTAAAGAAAATTGAAGCAGAGAAAGCAGTTCGGGCAACATTCGATACAATCACAAAGGAGCTAAAAGACCATGGAGCAGTGACGCTCGTTGGTTTTGGCACATTTACAGTGTCTCATCGCCAAGCTAGAAAGGGAAGGAATCCCAAGACACAGCAAGTGATTGATATTCCAAGCAAGATTGTCCCTAAATTCCGACCAGGGAAAAGTCTTGTTGAAGCAGTTGCTGTAAAGGCTCCCAAGAAAGGTGGTTCTAAGAAGAAATAATCACACTTTTAAACGTAAGGGGTTATATGTATTATCTACACATAACCCCTTTTTATTTAGAAAAAAGCAGAAATTACTTTTTTGTAGGTTGGTCTTCTCTTAATCCAAGAACAATTTTTCGCGCAATTTCCTGAGCGATAACTTCTTGCACTTTATCGCCGCTGGTAATATATTGCTCAATTGCCTTTTCTACACGAGCGCGGATTATTTCAGATGTTTGCCCGACAAGAGCATTTGCCATTTGGTGAATATCAGCTTGTTGACCTCGCATAGTATCCAATTCGCTTCTACTTGCATCCTCCATCTTCTTGAGCATTTTATCCATACGCTCTTCTTCTTCAGTGTAAACTAAAGTGATGGCGAGCAATATAAGCATCGTAAACTCAAGAAATATTGCAAACAAAATGAATGAAGGCTTTGCACCAGGAATTAATTTCAATCCACGAATACCTACTGCTACAATAAGAATTGATGCACCACCATAAGCTAAACCCGTAACTAAATTCTGATATTTTTCGCCAATATGATGGGACATATATAATCTCATACCCTTTAAGATATGGAGATGGTCTCTTCTCCAAAGTAATGAATTCTTTGTATCAATAATTTCTTTTGCAAGAAAGTCAGAGAAAAATTCCTTTATACGATTATATAATGTATTATTTCTGAATTCAACCACATTTATTTCATCGTGGAAAAAGTCCTCAAACCGTGGCAATCGAGTTGTGCTTTCCGGATCTTCAATAACAGTTCTGTTCCAAATTGTTCGAAATGCACTCTTTACCTCATCAAAATCTTTTGCGGCTAATTTATCATCAGGTAATGTTAAAATATCCACAATTTGATCGGAAAAACCGGTTTGGAGACGGATTTTGACTTTTATTTCGTCGATCTGTCTATCAATTAGCAAAGCTATCGCTCCAAGTCCTGTTGGCAGAAGAATAGAAACCAGAGCCGTAATAAAGAATGCAAGGTCCAATGCTAAGACCCAGAATCCTACCCAAGGTTCAAGAATGATAGCATTTTCCCCAAGATATTCTGAACGTGCGTAAAATTGATTGGGTGATTTTACATACCCATCTCTATCCATTTGTCGCTCTTGAAAGGTAAAGTCAAATATGTACTGTCGATTCAAATATTTTTTTTCGACTCTCAAATTCTTACCCTCAAGTTGAGGTTGCAAATCTTTTGAAACTGATCCCCAAACTAATCCATCAAATTTGACAAAACCTATCTTGTCTTGTTTTTCGCCCGATGGAGCGAAAAGAGAAACTACAAACTGGGACATTCCCCAAGGAATAACATTGTATTGAAAGAAAAAGAAAAGGACAATTAACATTACTCCAAATATGGATAAATGTACGAATCCTACTTTCTGAGTTTTTTCTTTGATGAAAACTTGTTTTTGTGCCATTTTTTAACTCCTAATATTATTTTATATGATTTTCTTTTTTGATTTTTCAAATTTAAGATATTAACGAAAATTAAATTATATAAATATGCAAAATAACAAAAAAAATATTATAAATTATTGATTTTGTAATTATATTACCAATTGTATGTAGTAATATAAACCACACCATTTAAATTAATAACTTTCGTAATTTTGCATTATGAGAAAATTAACATTAACTGCACATCCATTTCTTTTACTTCGGGGAACTATCAGAGGCGGTTCTTTTCTTGCTATGATTATCCGAAAGTACTTTTCAATTTCTTCTTTAATTTTTTCATCAGATATTCCTTTTTAAGTTCCTTATTACCTAAGTAAGAAAATAATTATTTATTGTTTACACGATTTTTATTGTTCTTTTATTATTTCTTTTTTATTTTTTAACAATTTTTATTAAGTGGAGAAACTATGAGTTTAATATCAAGCTCACAAATTGTTCCTAAATATTATGTTCCCGCAGATCAAGTTTTCGATGAAATCAGGAAGCATGTGCTTGCCGATGGTTACGATTTTGTTTTAGACCTCGAATCAAGTCATAATTCAACTTTTATTGATGCTGTCAATGGTAAGGACTATACAGATTTCTTTTCTTGCTTTGCTTCGATGCCGATAGGTCTAAATCATCCGAAACTTGCAAATCCTGAATTTATCAATTATATTGGGAAAGTTGCACTTGCAAAGCCAACCAATTCGGATGTATATACAGAAGAATATGCTACTTTCATTAAAACATTCTTCAGTATTGCTATTCCTGATGAATTCAAATATGCTTTTTTTATCGAAGTTGGTGCATTAGCTATCGAAAATGCTTTGAAAACGGCGTTCGATTGGAAAGTCAGAAAAAATTTAAGCAAAGGCAAAGGTGAAAAAGGATCGCAGATTATCCATTTTCAACAAGCATTCCATGGGCGTTCAGGATATACAATGTCTCTGACCAACACAGATCCCATCAAAGTACAATATTACCCTAAATTTAAATGGCCTCGAATTACTAATCCAAAAATAACTTTTCCTCTGAACGAAGAGAATTTGCAAAAAGTTATAGAACTCGAAAATATCGCTGTGAAAGAGATTAAAGATGCATTTTATCAATATCCTGATGATATTGCAGCTATAATCATTGAACCAATTCAAGGGGAAGGTGGTGATAATCATTTTCGTCCTGAATTTTTGCAAAAATTACGTACACTTTCCGATGAAAATGAGGCACTTTTAATATTTGATGAAGTTCAAACAGGGCTTGGATTGACAGGCACATTCTGGGCTTTTCAGCAATTAGGAGTGACACCTGATATTTTTGCTTTTGGCAAAAAAACACAAGTTTGCGGAATTGTGGCAACTACTCGAATTGATGATGTCCCCGATAATGTATTCCATACTCCATCTCGCATTAATTCCACTTGGGGTGGGAATCTTACTGATATGGTGCGTTCCACTCGCTATCTTGAAATAATTCAAGAGGAACGATTGCTTGATAATGTTAATAAGCAGGGGAAACATCTCTTTTCCGAAATGGAAGATTTGCAAAAAGATTTTCCAAATTTGGTTTCAAATATCAGAAGTAGGGGGCTCTTTGCTGCATTTGATTTGCCGTCGCACGATATTAGAAATACATTTTTGTCTACCTCATTCAATAATGGGCTTATTATTTTGCCAAGTGGTGAGAGATCTATCCGCTTCCGCCCTTCATTGAATATAACAAAAGATGAAATTGATCGGGGAATTGAAATAATTCGGAAATCCTTTGGAGCATTGGGATAATCCCCTTTTTGATAATTACAATATTTTAATAACTTGTACAATTCCCTCTCTTGCTTGAGAGGGAATTTTTTTTCAAAAAAGTATTGACAATGAGAACATATTTCCTGATTCAGTAATAATTTTGGTTAATCGTCTCATTGCAAGGAATGAAATGACGAAGCAATCTTATAAAGATGAATGAGATTACTTCCCTTCCATTTTCAAAAAAGATTCGATTCGTTCTATGCATTCTTCTTTGCCGAGCACTTCCATAGTCTCGAACATTCCTGCACCAACTCCCCTACCAGTAATCATAATACGTAGCGGATGAACTACATCTCGAAGTTTCAGATTCCTTTCTGAAATAAATTGCTCGGTGAAATTATGCAAAGAGGGATGAGAAAAATCATCAAGTTTTCGCAATTCTTCAAGATATAATTCCAATACTTCTTTGGTTGATTCTTTCCAATGCTTTGCAAGGAAATCTTGATCAAATTCTTTAGGTTTTTCGAACATATAAGGGGCAAAATCGGGCAATTCCGTTACCAAATCGATGCGTTCCTTGATTAGATCAATTACTCGCTTTAAATATTCCCGATTTATATAATTAAAATTCCTTTTTTCAAGGAATGGAATTAAAAAATCAGCAAGATCATCCATTGATTTCGTTCGTAAATATTGAGAATTCACCCAATTCAATTTGGTTAAATCAAAGATTGCTCCAGCTTTATTCACTTTCTCAAGAGAAAACATTTTAATCAATTCATCAATTGAGAAGATTTCTCTATCTGCCGTTGGGTTCCAGCCAAGCAATGAAATAAAATTAACAATAGCTTCTTTGAAATATCCTTTTGCAATATAATCTTCCACTGCAACATCACCCTGGCGTTTGCTAAGTTTCGATTTATCCTTATTGAGTAATAATGGCAAATGAGCAAATTGAGGCGCATCCCAATTAAATGCACGATATAGAAGGACGTGCTTGGGAGTGGATGGCAACCATTCTTCGCCGCGAATCACATGGGATATTTGCATTAGATGATCATCAATGACATTTGCTAAATGATAAGTTGGAAATCCGTCTGATTTCAAGAGAATTTGATCGTCAACGTCTCTTCCACGCACTTTTACTTCGCCACGTATTGCATCATTGAAGATAATATCATTTTCCAAAGGAACGCGCAATCTGATAACATAAGGAGTGTTTGCTTCGAGCAGTTCCTTTGTGTTATTGGCACCAATAGTATATTGATTTTTCATTATAGAACGGTCGTATCGTGGAGGGATGCCTGCTTTCTGCTGTCGTTGCCTCATTTCGTCAAGTTCTTCGCTTGTATCGAAAGCATAATAAGCTGAGTTATTATCTATTAATTGATTGCAATATTCTTTATAAATTGCAAATCTTTGGCTTTGAATATAAGGTCCAAAAGATCCTCCAACGTGAGGACCTTCATCGAATTCAATACCTGCCCAAGCAAGTGAGCTAATTAGGTTTTCCGTTGCGCCTTCAACCAATCTTGTGCGATCAGTATCTTCGATGCGCAAAATAATTTTCCCGTTATGATGTTTTGCAAACAAGTAATTATATAGTGCTGTTCTCAATCCTCCAACATGCAAATATCCTGTAGGCGATGGGGCAAATCTAACTCTAATATCCATTGTTATTATCTGATAAGAATATAAAATTTCAAAATTAAGAATTAATACAAAAATCTAAGAAAATTAATGTGTATTCGGAATTATAAATTGGCATTTTCTTCATCTCGTGCATCTTTTTTGCGTTTGTTATGGTCAAGTTCGAACTTACGCAATCGCAAAAATGACGGAGTGATTTCCACAAGTTCATCTTCGGCAATGAATTCAATCATTTGGTCAAGCGAAAGTCTTCGTGGAGGATGAAGAACAATTGTGGCATCGGAATTGGATGCTCTCATATTGGTCAATTTCTTTTCTTTTGTAATATTAACTAAAAGGTCGCCAGGTTTATTCCTTTCGCCAATAATCATTCCTCCATAAACTTCAGTACTCATATCAATAAACAAATCACCGCGATCTTCCATTGCGTATGCTGCATAAGCCGTTGCTCTTCCTGATCTATCTGCTACAATAGCTCCTGATGTCCTTTGTGGAATTGGACCAACCCACGGCATAAATCCGTCTGCTAAAGTATTCATTATTCCACTACCCCTTGTATCCATAAGGAATTGGCTTCTCAATCCAATTAATCCTCTTGAAGGAATTCTAAATTCGAGATTCACGCGACCACCTCCGTGGTTCATCAGATGTGTCATTACACCTTTTCGTTGCGAAAGCTTATCAGTAACAATTCCAACATATTCTTCAGGGACATCAATAAATACCTTTTCAACTGGTTCGTATGTTATCCCATTCTCGATTTTTGTAATTACTTTCGGTTTTGATACGGCAAACTCGAATCCTTCGCGACGCATTGTTTCGATTAACACAGCCATTTGCAATTCGCCACGTCCGCAAACTTCAAATGCATCTGCTCTATTAGTTGGTTTGACTTCGACTGACACATTGCGGAGCATTTCTTTTTCTAATCTTTCTCGAATATGCCGAGCTGTAAGAAATTTTCCATCTTTTCCTGAAATCGGACTATCATTTACATAAAAAATCATTGAAAGAGTTGGTTCATCGATTGAAATTCTCGGCAGTGGTTTTGGGTTATCTAAATCAGTTAATGTGTCTCCAATCTTTACATTACCCAATCCCGCAACTGCGACAATATCGCCCGATTCAATGATGTTTACAGGTTTTTTTGAGAGTCCCTCAAAAGTGTAAATCACAGTCAATTTCACATTCTTTTTATTTTCTTCTTTACCGCAAAGTGTATAAAATTTGTTCATTTCAAGCGTTCCATTTTCAAGTCGTCCGATAGCAATTTGCCCGACATAATTGTCGTAATCGAGATTATTGACAAGGAATTGCGTCACTTCCCCTTCTGTATATTCGGGACCTTGAATTTCACTAATAATTGTATCGAAAAGAGGACGCAGGTCGGTAGAGTCATCACCTAATTCATAATGTGCAATGCCTGCTTTGGCATTCGTATATAAAATTTTAAATTCTATTTGCTCATCAGTTGCATCCAAGTCGATGAACAAATCATAAACTTCTTGAATGACTTCATTTATACGTGCGTCAGATCTATCAATTTTATTTATTATTAAAATTATTGGGAGCTTTCGGGCAAGAGCCTTCTTTAATACGAAACGTGTTTGGGGCAATGGTCCCTCACTTGCATCAACAAGAAGCAATGCACCATCAACCATATTTAAACTGCGTTCAACTTCCCCACCGAAATCCGCGTGACCAGGAGTATCGAGAATATTAATTTTTTTATCATGATAGAATACGGCAGTATTTTTTGCAAGAATTGTAATTCCCCTTTCCCGCTCTAAATCCATTGAATCCATCACTCTTTCTTCGACAACTTGATTTGAACGGAATGTTCCGCTTTGTTTGAGCATAGCATCCAGTAAAGTAGTTTTGCCGTGGTCCACGTGAGCGATTATAGCGATATTACGAATATTGTCTTTTCTCATTCAATTATTGATTATTAAAAATAAGTAGTTTATACTAAACGAAATAAAATGATTAATATTTGGAATATTCAGGAAAGGAAGGGAAGAAAAGGAAGATACATAAGAAAATTTTGTAATTATATCATTCATATTACATTATAATATCATCTTCGTCAAATTCTAGTATCTCAGAGCATTCACGACAATAAAGAACTAACTCATCGTCAATGAACTCCGTACTTTTCAAAACAAGTTTTCCATTTTGAGATTCAAAAACATCATATTGATTTGGTTGGGAAATGAATTCTTTGCTTCCGCATTTTTTGCATTTATATAACATAATATTTCCCTGTTAAATTGTGATACCATTTATAAGCATTATTATAATCAAGAAATGTGACTTTATCAATCAACTTATATTGTTTAAAAGTTGGTCTATTTATTTCTCTGCCGAATTTATTTTCTCTTACATTGTCAGCAAATATATTAAAATTATCAACACGTGAATATGTCTTTATATCCTATTTTTACCTATATACCTAATTTTGGCTTCCCCCATTTATTGTTTATTGCTGTATAATGAAATTTTTTATAGATTATAATTGTAAATATAATTAATTTTGAGTAAATAATAAATTAATAAAATGCAAAAAGGTTATATGAAGAGATTTTTGGTTCTCACATCATTAATAATAGTTGTTACATTAAGCAACATACTCGCGGCTCCAAACGCTATTCAGACTTCGACTAACTCTAATAATTCTTTGAGAATTATTAGAAATGGTTCGAAGCAGCAGGATAATTGGTATTCTCTAAATCAAGTCAAAACGATTGATCGCGTCCCCCAAGAATTGTATTTCCAAAATGCAATTTTTGTTAAATTGAAAAATAAAGCAGCAATTACGACAGATAAAAAAGCAATCCGTAATTCCCTACTTCAATCTTCGATTGCAAGCTTGAACATTAATGAAATTGTCTTGCCTTACGAGAAATTTGCTAATAAGATAAATAATAAAGATGCAAACGGCATAGACAGAATTTATAAAATTACTTATGATTCGCCAGTAGATCCTTATCAAGTCTGCGCCGATTTGATGAATAATCCTGATGTGGAGTATGCCACACCAATTTTCAAGAGACGACTTTGTTATACCCCTAATGACCCCTATTTTAAAAATGGGACACAGTACTATATGGATTTAATGCAAATTAAGAAAGCATGGGATATTTCAAAGGGAAGCCCTGATGTAAAAATTGCAATTATAGACGTTGGAACTGATTGGACTCATGAAGATTTAATCGATAATATCTGGACAAATCCAAATGAAATCCCTGATAATGGTATAGATGATGATGATAATGGATATATCGATGATGTCCATGGTTGGGATTTTGTGGGTGCTATTTCATATCCAGGCGCAACATACATTCCCGACAATGATCCTAATCCTTCTGATCCTGACAATGCACATGGCACTCACACAGCAGGGCTTGCTTCTGCATCAACAGATAATAGCAAGGGAATTGCAGGCACAGGCTTTAATTGCAAAATTATTCCAATTAAAACTTCTGCTGATACAAGTATTATTGGTGGAATTCTTACGGGTTATGAAGGAATACTATATGCCTCTGAACTCGGAGCTGATATCATTAGTTGCAGTTGGGGAGGACCAGGCTATTCACCAGCTGAAGAAGATATTATCAATACTGCCTCAGCAATGGGTTCATTAATAGTTGTTGCTTCAGGTAATTCGGGCGCTTCATTGGATAATTCTTCCGAATATCCTGCAGGATATAAAAATGTATTAACTGTTGGCTCATCGATTGGATCAACATTATCTTCTTTTTCGAATTATGGAATTAAAGTGGATGTCTACGCCCCTGGTGTTAATATTATGTCTACGGTACCAAGAAATAAATATTTAGCGGAAAGTGGTACTTCGATGGCAACTCCAATTGTTGCAGGAGTCGCAGCTTTAGTTAAATCTATTCATCCTGATTGGAGTCCCGCTCAGATCGCGAAGCAAATCCGTGTTACTGCTGACCGCACTATTGCAAAAAATGATAATGACGCACCCTATTATTATGGTTTTGTAAATGCTTATAAAGCTTTGAACTATAATAATACCGATACTACATTATTGCTGCCAGGTATAAAAATATCAGATATCACAATGCTCAATGGATCATCTATAAAAAGCTATGATCCAAAAGATGTTCGAGCAACCCTGAAGAATTATTTATCAACAGGCAAAAATATTACTATTACTCTTATACCTGAAGATTCTTGGGTAATTCTTCCCACCACCACTTTCACAATACCTGAAATCGCAACAAATAGCATGCAAGACATTCAATTCCAAATACAATTAACAGATAAAACCCCCTGGTTCCAAGGTGCAACAAGAATAATTGCTAAAATCGAAGGTAATAACAACTATGTAGATTACGATGCGATTACTTTACCAATTAATCTGCCAACAAGCAATACTTTTACTGAATCTCCATATCAATTTGGAGATGCGGGAACATCTATGAATGCAATGACAATGCTTTCAGATGGGACAGGGATAATTTTAAGTAATATGAAAATCTCCTCTACTTCTAACTTAAGCATAATTAACAAAGTCACAAGCACGGGTATAACAATGTCCTACTTAATGACAGATGCCTTCATGGCAGTCCATGCATTTGATATTAATCATTTTATTATTGGCACAGCCACAGATGACATCGTTGGTAGAAGCACTATTAGAAAGACAACGAATGGTGGGAACTCCTGGACTGTTAAGGATATATCAACCATTACCAATTTTGTGAATTATATCCATTTTTATGATGATAATAATGGAATTATCCTCGGCGACCCTGTCAATAATATCTGGGGCATTGCTAAAACAACTGATGGAGGCAATACTTGGAACAGAATAGATGGTATTCCTGATCCACTTGCTGATGAAGATGGACTCGTCGGTTCAGGTCAATTTAATGGTGACCAGATTTGGTTTGGAACTACACATGGAAGAATTTTTTATTCAAAAGATCAAGGCAATACTTGGTCTGTCCAAAATGTAGGCGATAGCAAACCCGTAGTCCTCGTTTCTTTCATTGATGAGAGTAGAGGAATAGCAGTTTATCATAATTCTTTAGAACAAATTACTTCGGAAGCCACATTAATGATCACAAATGATGGTGGTCAAACATGGATGCAATCTCAAACTGATGTTTCTGGCAATGACTTTTACCCTGTTTATTGCTTCTCACCAGCAGGTTCAAACAATCAATATTTTCTTTCAAAAAGTGGGAGAGTAAGTGTTTCCAATGATAACGGGAATACTTTCAGACCTGTTTTAACAAAGCAAGATGGAATTGTTGCACTCGGTCAATATCAAATAATAAATAATAAAATTAAATTATGGGAAGTCGGAACGGGGGTAAATTATCTGCTCTTTGATATGACAAGCTCTGTTTTTGAACCTGTCCAGACAAGCAATATAATAGTAAGTCCAAATCCCGCGTATAATTTTATAAATATACAAGTTCCTCAGAATTTTGATCAAATCAATTCAATATATATTATGGATATGCTCGGCGAAAAAGTTCTGGACTGCACTGATTTGAGAACAAGTGATAATGTTTATAAAATTGATGTTAACAGTCTGAGTTCGGGGATATATTTCGTTGTAATTTCCACAAATGTGAAAAATTATTTTGAAAAAGTAATTATTTCAAAATAAATTAAGAATTTAAATTTTAAAAAAGGGAAGAGGACTATCTTCTTCCCTTTTTTTATTAATATGACACTGTTGAATCATATTCAGATATTCTTGGAAATCAATCGCATAGCTCTTTTAGATTGCTCCGTAGTTTCGTTCCGTGCAATGTTCCACGTAATTGTTTATACCTTCCTTG
>DIEP01000116.1 GCA_002418685.1 Ignavibacteria bacterium UBA5771 | reverse complement strand
ACCATAATAGCGGGGGATGTGCCCGTTAGAGATGAAGCATCCTCGTCAATGGTCATTTGCGCAATTATCGGCAAATCGCAAATCTCCCGAGCTGCTCGCACTGCTTGTTCAAGTTCGTTTGGATATATAAAAGTTTCAAAAATCAGCAAATCTGCTCCACCATCGACCAAACCACGAATTTGCTCCTTGAAGAAATCGCGCGCTTCATCGTTCGATATTGGTCCGAGAGGTTCAATTTGTACTCCAAGAGGTCCAACCGACCCTGCAACAAATAAATCTTCACCTGCAACTTCGCAAGCAAGCTTTGATGCCTGAAAATTTATTTCATAAACTTGATCAGCAAGTTGGAATTTTCCTAATTTAAAACGATTCGCTCCGAAAGTATTTGTCTCAAGAACATCTGCACCTGCCTTTCGATATTCGGAATGTACTGCTTTAACTAAACTTGGATTTTTCAGATTCAATTCTTCAAATGACTGATTTATAAATACACCTCGATTATATAACTCAGTGCCCATACCTCCGTCAAAAAGCAGCACTTGATTGCTTACTTTTTGGATAAATTCTTTTCCTTTATGCACTTATTGACACCCCGAAATTATTTTGATTGCTCGAATCTTATATTTTGGAAAATTTAAAATAATAAGAGCTTTAAAACTTAATTTTCTAAATGTGAAAATTACGTTTATTTTGAATTGTTATTTTAGATTTATGAATTGGAAATATCCCAAATCCCCTTCATTTGGAACAATGAAATAAATACCCGACGGGAAATCTTTTATATTTATCGAAATTGTGTTATTGCCCTTTGGCAAAGATTGCTCTATCATCTTTTGCCCGAAGGAATTATAGATGCTAATAGATGAGCCATCTTTCAAATTATGAGCAATCAATTCCAGCGTCTGATTCTCGATAATTTGCGTTGGTAATTCAATAAATGATATATTGTTGTTTATTATTATCTTATTTCTTGCAAGTGGTTCGCAAATATCAAGCACTTTTAATTGCCCATCCTCTTTGGTCAAATATAATTCTTTTTTTGTGAATACCTGAAAATCTGAAATTATTAATGGCGTAATAGTCGGACTCGAAAATAAAGTAAGACCCGTTATGGCAATGATTTTCCCCTTATTATTTAATAAATGTTGCGATTGTTGATAATTAATAGAGGCATCTATTCTGCCATTTAAATAATTATATTCTATTGAATTATAAGAATTTAAATTCTCGTCTCGAACACCTAATTTCATAGGGTAAAAAAGATATTTATCAAAATCGATCGCGAATTGAATAGAATCCGCTATCACTTTTGGAAGATCTTCGCTCAATTCTACGTAGAAAGTAAGAATATTATCATAAGGTATTTCATAATCCTCAATAAATATCCGAGCATAATATTGCTCATTTGGAACAACAGATTGCAAATGAAATTCAAGCGTATCCTTGCAAACCGAACTTTCTTCAATTATAAATTTATCTCCGAAATCCCCAACTTTACTCGCATTAAATGAAACAATTAATTCAATACTTGTATTAGGTCGGATGGATATTGGAAAATCTACTTTCACATTATTATTCATTGCAACTATTTGGAAATCGGAATTATCAGGTAACTGGATCATTTTTATTTGTCTTGTTACTGCTGAATTATTATTTACTTGAATTGTATCAAATTTTATTTCATCTTTCCACACATTACCAAAATTTATATCGAATTTGGAATAACTTAGTTTCGGTTCAATAATCTTTGCAATGAAATCAATTTTAATTGTGTCGGGACAGGACGAACTTGCCCAAGTAACTTCCCCTAAATAATTCCCTTCATTTTTAGCAATATCAGGATGGAAAGTGATGCTGATAATTACGCTATCCTTGCCTGGCAAAGGAATATTATCTAATAAATCGAATGAATAATAATTTCCGAAATCTTTTTGTATGGCAGTAAGAATTTCATCGAGCATTCCATTATTATAAATTGTAAATTGCTTGGTAATCGGTTCATCACACTTTTCAAGAATACCAAAATCGAGCAGGGTAGTGTTGGAACTTATTGCACTTCGATAAAAGCTCCCCGTAATTGGTATATCAAAGATTTGCCCTTTGGGTTGAATTGTTTCAATATGCAAATTTGCAGAGAAATCTCCCTCATTTGTTGGTAAAAAGAGTATAATTACGCCCACTGAATCATTCCCATTGATAAAAGCGGGAATTTGAGGAGATTGATATATTGAAAAACAGCTTTCCCCACTAATAGTAATTTGCGTAACTGTGTCAGGTATTGTCCCTTTATTGCGAATCCACAAATTATCATAAAGCAAGCCATCACAATATATTTTGCCAAAATCGATAGACTGATCGGTAGTAATTGCACGTGCAATGCTTGTCAATTCCACAGGAATACAGATGCTTGTTGGACAAATTCCATCTGCTTCAAAACATATTTCTCCCGAATATGAACCCGGCTGATTTGCTGTAATTGTTAAGTCAAAAGTTATCGATTGAGTTGTATCAATATTTTGTGTAAGAATAGGTCGCAAATCTGCTGTAAAGCCACTCAAAGGAGGATTAAAGGAATAATTGACAATTCCAAGAGGAATATTTCCAATATTTGAAATTTTAATTGAAAAAGTCTTGGACTGATTTGTAGTAATCATATCTGAAATAGAATTTGGTTGAATCGACAATGCTCCATCAATGCCTCGACCTTTAAGATATAGAGTAATTTTCTTGCAATCACCTGTTTGAAGAATCAAAGTATCAAGAAAGCTACCTGTTTTCGTTGGAGAAAAGTGTAATTGAATTTCTCCTGACTTGGATGCTTCAATATCAAATTGATCAACTTGTAATGAAAATGGTGGGTTGCAATTTTCTATAATACTAAGGTTTGAAGTAATATTTCCTTTATTAATAAGTGAAATCAATGTGTCTGATTGCGAATTTAAACAAATATCGCCCAAATCAATATTCATATTTTTAACTGAAATATCTTCGCTTTCCAAAGTGCAAACAAGAAGAATGCTAAGTGGTTGTTTATTGCCCCTTGCAAGAGTTCTATCATTATTCTCTATTGAAAGGTATATTATTTCCCTGCCGATTTTTGCAGTTGAGTATTGAATTATTAACGAATCTGAGCTCTTGGCAGGTATTGAAATGGGCAATTGCCTATTGCTTGTCCATCCGAGTATTTGTATATCTCCATCGTGTTGAGAAAATGAGGTCTTTGAAATTGTTAAAAGATTATTGCCTGTATTCCAAATTGGGATTGTATCAATAATAGAACCGCTACAATGAATTGTGAGGTGTAATGAATCAACCGAATTTATAATTGGCGAAACTCCATAGGCTTTAATTGTTATATTAGTATCTCGACTGCAAGGTTCTCTGTAAAATTTAAAGACGCTTGAATTCCAACCTGTATCAATCAATTGAATTTGAAACTGAATAGTGGCGCCTGTTATAGGAACCTCCAATGGAAGTTTAGAAATAAATTTAATTTGATTATTGGATGGAGATAATGAATTAAAACTTGAAAGCGATTCGCCTACTGAATCTGCAACCCAATTTAATGAAGTTGTTATTATATCGCCACAAGGCACGGGATTTAAAATAATCATATCTTTTTCTGGTCTGATAGTAGTTGTTGTTCCCGTCCCAATAAGCACTATTTCTTTATGAAAATGCGTCACCCCGTCTCCCGATTGGGCATCAACGAGCAATAAAGCTTGGAATTTTCCATTTCCCTTTGGAGAGAACCTAATTACGACGGTAGATGAATCGCAACTTGCAATTTGAGATTGTGAATTAGGTTTTTGAATAGAAAAAGCATTTGAAAAATCAAGAGTTTTTTGGAGAGTTAAATCAGCGGGTAAAACTGAATGATTTTTTATTCTAAAAGAATCCAAAGCTATTTCAGGAATGCATAATTTTCCAAAATTAATAGTATCGCGAACTGCCGAAATTTGAGTTGGCTTATATCTATAAACGCCCTCTCCTACAACCCAGCCATCGGTGGAACTTGTAAAGGTAATATCATCTAAATTCACATTTTCAATTCCGCAATTCCTCGGTTGCCAAGAATTGCCAGCATTAGATGTGTAATACACTGACCGATTATATCCGCAAGCCCATGCTTCGGTTTGGTTCACAAGACATGCACCGAACATTGGATAACCTGTTAGAAATTCCGTCCAAGTTGTCCCCATATTTGTGCTGAACCGCATGCCACCTGCATCACCTTGCCCTTCGCAAATTGTGCCTGCTGTTGGCACCACAATCGAATTCCCGATAATAGAAATCTCTTCCTGCCATATTTCAGAGCCACAATTTGAAAATACTTGCCATGTTGAACCAGAATCAAGTGTCTGCCAAATCTTGCCACTCGAAACAGCATAGCCCAAACCCGAAGGATAAAGTATGGGATCAGTCAAACCTGAATTTGGGACTGTTTTGACGGTAAATGTCCATGAAGCACCTCCATTTGTCGTTTTATAAAATCTCTGCACACCATCACAGCCTCCACCGAGCAATACTCCGACATTTTCATTTAAGAAGTAGCAACCCCAATAATCTTCAAGTGCAGAAGGTGTTATATCAAAAAAAGTTGCACCACCATCAGTAGATTTGAAGATGCCCTGGACACCCGAAGCATAACCGACAAATTTATTTATAAACTGTATGCTTTCAATGTGATAAGCAGGATAAGGCAATTGTGAGCCGAGCCAAGTGCTGCCATTATTCGTACTGCGAATTATAAAACCATCAAATCCACAAGCCCATATATAATTTGGGTCAGAAGGAAGAATCCAAAGATCAAGATAATATCCTGCATTATAAGGAGCAGGGATATTTGTTACCTTCTCCCAATATTGAGAGTATCCCTTTGAACAACAAATTAGGAAAAATATACTAATTAGTAAAAACCTTTTCATGATATTACTAAATTACATAAATTTTAACGAATTAAAAATTATTTATTTCATATTAATGATTCCATAAATTCATTACAAAATATACTTTTAAAAGAAAAACGAGGATTTTTCATTTTTCATAATTTAATTTGTAAAAATTGCTTAATTTTGTAATCTCTAAAAATGAAAGGGTGCGTAGCTCAGCTGGTCTAGAGCGCCTGCCTTACAAGCAGGATGTCAGGGGTTCAAATCCCTTCGCGCCCACTTTTTTGAATCGAGCAGGAGTGGCGGAATTGGTAGACGCGCTGGACTCAAAATCCAGTGGGCTTTGAAACCCGTGAGAGTTCGAGTCTCTCCTTCTGTACAATCATGTTTCTCTCTATAAGATTCCCACAATCTCCCAGATAAGACATATTATTAATAAAAACCCCCTTTCGGGGGTAAATTTTTTAAATCTAAAATAAGGAATACTTTTTATGAATTTTTATGTACAATCTTTACAAAATTACAAAATATATTTTAAATAATTAATATTTTGTAAAGATTTTTAAAAATAATTAACAATTAATATGTTATGATTCCTAAGTTCCTTAATATGTTTGGAATTACTGAAATACGACTTATCAGACAATACACTACGGTTTTTGACTTATAGAATCTTTTTTTTAAAAAAATGTTTTATGATACTGTTTGCACTGCAAGTTTACCATTTGGCAATACAAAGGGATAATTGGGAAGGGTTGTGCCATCCTTGATTTTATTCAATTTATTTTTGGCAAGAGTAAGTTTTAATTTGCTTAAACGCTGATAAAATAATATGCCATTCAAATGATCGATTTCGTGTTGCATAACTCGTGCAAGTAATGCATCAGTGCTAATATTATACTCCTTGCCCTTCAAATCGTAGTATTGCACTTGAATAGCAGCAGGACGCATCAGGTTCTCATAAAAATCAGGAATGCTAAGGCAACCTTCCTCATACTCAATCATTTCGTCGGAAAAGCTTTCAATACTTGGATTGATCATAACGATTGGTTTAGCGCCTTTATAATCCTTTGCCTCTGATAAATCAATAACTATGAGGGATTTGCTTTCGCCAACTTGATTTGCAGCAAGTCCGATGCCATTGCCTGTGTTATGCAATGTCTCAAGCATATTGTTAGCAAGATTTATTATTTGATCATCAATTTCATCTATATATTTTGTTGGTTTATTTAATATAGGGTGAAAAGAATTATATATATTTAGTACAGCCATTTTTTTCAGTAAATTTTAATAATATTAAAAACGATAAAAATACTATGAAATTTTAAAAAGGATAGTGAATCGATTTAAGATCTTTTGGCAATTACTTGCACTTAATT
>DIEP01000045.1 GCA_002418685.1 Ignavibacteria bacterium UBA5771 | reverse complement strand
TCGTGTTGATGATTTTTGTGATAAATTTTTGAAAAACATCATAATCAGGCGCAATAGACTGGTCAATGCCAATGAAAATGTTACAGTCATTAGCACAACGCCACGCGAAAATGCGTAAGCTTTGAAAAAGTATGTCAATGCAGAAAGCACAAAGAAGCTAATCATTGAGCCATATAATACTTTGCGAATCGAATGCTCCCCCTCGAAATACTCACCAACACTGAATAGCGATGAAAAAGACACAATAGCAATAACTATTATAACCGTTGGATAAGCGTATTCAGGGAAACCAAGGAACTCTTCAAAACGAATTTTTGTGCTAATCATCAACGAAGATATCACAATTGCTAAATCCGCAAGAATAATAGGATAATCTTTCGAATATTTAAAAAAATATGCAAGGATTGACCGCAAAAATATTCCCAACTTTAAGAACAAAAGGAAAATTTTAGAACTCGCATAATGCTTACGGACAAATATTTCCATTGCTTCATAAAAATGCTTGATTTCATTGATTGAACTACGTTTAGTGCTTTCTCCTTTATAGTGGATTATAGAAGTTTCGTGATAATACGCAATTTTTCCGCCCAATTGATTTGCACGGTAGCATAAATCAAGGTCTTCTCCATACATAAAGAAATCCTCATCAAAGCCGCCAAGAGATTGAAGCTTATCAGTTCGAGCAAACATAAATGCTCCCATAATCGCATCTACGTAATACGTTTCATCTATTGATCGAAAAGTTTGATTATACCGAGCGAATAATTTCGATTTTGGGAATAATGCTTGCAATCCAAACAACTTGGAAAATGAAACAAATGGAGTAGGGAATTCACGCCTGCAAGCCAATTGAAAGCTCATATCGGGGTTAAGTATTTTGCAACCTGCGATCCAAACTTCGGGGTTGCTGTCCATATATGCCAGCATTTTTACGAGCGTATCTTCATTCAGTATAGTATCGGGATTTAATATTAACGTATATCTGCCTCGCACTTCCTTTATTGCAATATTATTTGCACGCGCGAAGCCAATATTTTCGGGTAAAGCAATAAACTTAACTTTGGGGAATTGGGGCTTTAAATATTCGACGGAATTATCAATTGAATGATTATCAACAACAATAGTTTCGATATTCAAATCTTTTTTTGCTGCTTCAATTGAAATTAAGCAAGATTTGAGAAAATCTCGAACATTGTAATTGACAATTACAATTGAAATATCCACATCTTTATTTTTTAAATCAATGCTCAAAAGTAACTTCGCGTTTTAATAATTTTTGAAATAATTTATTTATTCTTGGTTCCAGAAGCAAAGACGCTACTGCGAATATCACTCCTGCAATAATATCAACAAAATAGTGATACCTTAGATAAAGTGTTGCAAAAATAATACTTATACCAAAAATGCCTACAAGCCATTTTGACTTCAGACGATATTTAAAAGCAAAAAACATATTAATTATGGATAGCATTGTATGACCGCTTGGCATACAGTCGCGGTTGACAAGTAGCGCAGGACTAAGCGAACTGCTCGATATTCCTCCGCCTTGATTGATAACATTCCGAAGAAAATTAGTGAGATAAAGACCCGGCAATTCCATATTCAAATTGCTGAAATTATATAGGGTTAATCGCGGACCTATTGCAGGCATAAAAAAATACAGAAAAAATGAAAAGAAAAATGCGAAAAGTATATTACGTGCATATAAATCAAATGATAGCTCTTTGTTCCGATAAAACTCAATTCCAATAATCACAAACCATAGATAAAAAGATGAATATGCAATTTGCATATACTCAGTAAGGTATGGATTAGCAATTTTATTGAAGATTACACTAACGTCAAGACCCAATAGCACTCGATCCCAATAAATGAGAATATCATCATAATCAATTGGATTAACAATCGTGATGAGCATTTGCACTTGATCATAAGCCAGGAAGATGATTCCCATATAATAAAGATTTCGCAAGATAGAGATAATTGGCTTTTTTTTGTTATCGTAATTAATAAGCAAGAGAAAAATAAATAATGCCAAAGTAATTTCAATAATATTAATTATGGGATTATCAATTTTATTGAACAGAATGAATTCAGAAATCAATAAAATTCCATAAGTTGTAAGAACATAATAATCCGCAATTCGCACTTTTTTTTTAAAGTTTGACGAGTCCATCATTTAGAATTAAGGGCTATTGATTGAATTGAGTTAAATAAAATAATATAATCATCACGACTTAAATTTTCGGGTCTTTTATCGAGATAGTCCAGCACTTGATAATTGCTATTAGTTAGCAAATAGTCATAAAAATATTTAGGATCTATACCGCATGAATGCAAATAAGTCTCCAGAGCGTTCGATACTTTTTTCCTTCTTTGCTGAAAAGTAAGTTTCACCATATTCAATATCTCTTTTGCATTATCAATGATATCACTTTGCTTGTAAAAATTGATTGCAATAACTTTTGAATTAACTTTTGGCTGCGGGAAAAAGCAATATGCGGGAACGTTAAAGCTAAATGATATTTTGCCATAAAAGCTCAGGGCAATTGGTAGAATTCCATAAGTTCTTGTCCCTGCTGAAGAAAGCAATCTGTTGGCGACTTCCTTTTGCACCATAATAACAGCAGTTCTGACATAACGGGAATTCTCAAACAATTTGAATAAAATTGAACTTGTCAAGTAATATGGTATATTTCCTATAATTGCAAGATTTTGAGAATTAGTAATGTGGGAAAAGTCTAATTCAAGAAAATCCTGATTCAGAATGTTCAAATTAGGATAATATTTTTTTGGATATTGCATATTCAAAATATCAGACAATCGACGATCAATTTCGACAGCATACAAATCATTTGTAAGTTCAGATAAATAATGTGTAAGGACGCCTTTTCCTGGACCGATTTCGAGAATAATATCATCGGGAACGACTTCGAGCAAATGCACAGTTTTCTGAGCAATGTTCAAATCAATTAGGAAATTCTGACCAAGTGATTTTTTAGGAGAAATATTATTTATTTGATTATCCAATTTTATCGTAACACTCTTTTAATTTTTTATAAATATCTTCATTAGAAAAAGAAATAATATTTGTTTCGCCAATAACAGACATAAAATTTTTATCACCACTCCAACGGGGGACCAAATGAAAATGGATATGACCGGGCAATCCCGCACCCGCAGCTTTTCCAATATTTACTCCCATATTATAACCTTGTGGGGACAGCACTTTATCAATTATGCTGATCGAATCGCGAACCGCTTTAAGAATGTCAAGAAGTTCATCATTGGATAATTCAGTGTAATCTCCGATATGACGTAAAGGAGCAATCAGCAGATGCCCCGTTGTGTAAGGATATTTGTTCATCATAATCACGCAATGATCTCTCCGCTGAAGTATCAGACGTTGGTTATCCTCACCTGCGGATTGAATCCCTTCGCAGATGAAACAAGTCTCCTCTTTATTTGCTCCTTGACTTTTGAAAGAATCAATATATGTAGATCGCCAGGGCGACCATAGAAATTCCATAATTACTAATTTTTTACAAAATTACTATTTATTTTTCAGAAAACAATGAGGATATAATCTTTTATTAAGTTTTGGACATTTTTCATTTATGGTATATAATTTGTCAATAACAATTCGATTTCAATATTAGCCAAATGCAATATACCGACTATCTGTTCAATACAAAATTACCATTGATGAACCGAGCACTTGATGCTTATGCACTTCGCACAAAAACTATTGCGAAAAATATTGCCAATCTTGACACACCGCAATATCGTCCCGAAAAAGTTAAATTTGAGGAGTATTTCCAAGATGCAGAAATTGCATTAGTGGGAATCCGTACCGATTCAATGCATATTAAATTAGGTAAACCTGAAGAAGGTAGCGTCAAAGGTGATATAGCAGCGCAAGATATCCCACAACCACAGTTATTTTTCTCAGGAGAAACTCATGTAGATATAGACAGGGAAATGTCGAGTCTTGCTGAAACTCAGATTCGTTTTCGTTTTGCTTCGCAAATGGTTGGTAAATATTTCCGTGGTATGAATCAAGCAATTACAGGAATACAAGGGCAATAATTGAAATAAAGTTCTTTTAATTTATACTATTTATTGTGAATGCAGTAAAGGAAGCGATAAAATTATTATATTTTTAGATATTTTTCTTTAAAAATTAGGGTTTATTGTCTTCCAAGAAAACTTTGCAAGATTTAAATCTTTTTGAAACACAGCATTCACAGAAACTTTAATAAATATTAATTTTTTTTGTTTAATTTTATAAATTCAAAAAATGAAATGGCAGAAAATATCTTTTCGACATTTTCAATAAGCGGGCAAGGAATGACTGTGCAAAGGATGAAGCTTTCTGCAACAGCCAAGAATATTGCCAATGCTAATACAACAAAGGGAATAGACGGCAAACCATATCAGCGCGAGGTAGTTGTAGTGAGAGCAATCAATCAAAGTCCTTTCGAGGACCAAATGCAGGAGCAAATTGGATTGCAAAGTGCAAATATTCGCTCAGATATGGATCGAGAGAGTCCGCAAGTTATTCAGGCAAATGTTATTCATGATAATGCACCTGAACGGATTGTGCATGACCCGTCACATCCCGATGCAGATGCAGAAGGTTATGTGCATTACCCGAATATCAATATAGTTACAGAGATGGTGGAAATGATTACTGCTCAAAGGGCATTCGAAGCAAATACTACAATTATTGAAGCAGCAAAAAATATTGCAAGGAATTCACTTGAAATTTAAACTTATGATGGTTAATATTAATCAATTTGGCTATAAAGGAGCATTATGAGTATACCAATACTTAATTCTTATAATCCATACATTCAAAATGACAGAAATAACTCCTCAAATCCTGAGGAAAAAAAGATTGCTCAGGACGGCATTGAAGCAAGACAAGACGCGAAGAAAGATGCGACTATATCAAAATTAAATCAATCAAATATAAGCAAATTATCAAATTCACAGGATGAATTGTTTTCGCAAAATGAACGTGATTATTTTGTGCAGCTCTTTCCCGAACGCAAAGATTTAATAGAAAGGCATATTGTATTTAACAGAAATGGCAGGGTATCGCAGTCAAATTTATCGAAAGGTATGATTTTGGATGGTAAAGTATAAATCAGGAGAAATACAATGATTCCAAATGAAATGATTCCTAAGGGAATAATCCCAAATGAAATGAATATGCCCAAGATAAATTTTCCATCTGTTCAAGAGAAGATGCCAAATTTATCTATTGGTGAACAAAATGGAGGATCTTTTATAGATACTCTTAAAGGAATTGTAGCAGATGTAAATAATCAGCAAATTCAATCTAAAAATCTTACTGAAAGCTTTATAAAAGGCGAACCTGTCGATATTCACAATGTGATGATAGAAGCCGAAAAAGCTAAAACGTCATTTGAATTATTAATGGAATTACGCAATAAAGGGTTGGATCTCTATCGCGAGGTCTTGAGAATGCAGATATAAAAATATAAAAATGCCAACATTTAGAGAACAATTAGAAAGTATATCGAAAAGATTTAAGATCTGGCAAATAGTATTAGGTAGTGCTGCTGTTTTATCTGTCGTTGGTGGGCTTTTATATTTAATTTTTTCGAGCAATTCGCGAGCCGATTATGCTGTGCTATATAATGACTTATCGGCAGTGGATGCGGGGAAAATTGTAGAAAAATTAAAAGAGAGTAAAACAGATTATAAATTAGCTGATGGCGGCAATACTGTTCTTGTCCCAAAAGACAAAGTATATGAAACAAGGATTCAACTAGCAGGGGAAGGCTTACCCGAAAGCAGCACAATCGGATATGAGATTTTCGACAAGACTAACCTTGGAATGAGCGATTTTGTCCAAAAGTTGAATTATCGGCGTGCAATGGAGGGAGAATTGGCAAGGACCATCAATACTCTTGAAGAAGTGAAAAGCTCAAGGGTGCATATTGTAATCCCCGAAAAAGCCGTGTTTACAGAGGACCAGAAAGAACCAACTTCATCTGTGACGATACAGTTAAAACCTGGCAAAAATATTAGCAATGCTTCAATATTAGGAATCCAAAATTTAATTGCAAAAAGCGTTGAGGGACTTAATCCCGATAATGTAACGATTATTGACCAACGCGGAAAAATTATTTCTCAACAATCAATTGATAAAAATTCAGTTGCAGGACTTACTTCAGCTCAGCAGCAATTGCAAATGCAAACTGACCAATATCTGACTCAAAAAGCACAATCTATGCTGGATAATGTGGTAGGCGCTGATAATTCGAGTGTAAAAGTGACCTCTGACCTCAATTTTACTCAGATTGAAAAAACAATTACTGATTATAATCCTGACCGTCAGGTAGTCCGAAGCGAGCAGAATGTCAGTGAAAAGAGCCAAGTGATAGATTCATTGAAAGTACCTCCTGTGAACTCTGCAAAAGACCAGAGCAATTCAACTGTAAATTACGAAATCCCGCAGACGGTTGAAAGGATCATCAATGAAGTTGGGAATGTTAATCGAATCACCGTTTCTGTGCTTGTTAATGGCAAAACAAAAATTGTGGATAAGAATGGCACTCAAACACTTGAATACACACCACGCACTCCCGAAGAGCTGGAACAATTGACACTCGCAGTGAAAAATGCTGTCGGATTCGACCCCGTAAGAAATGACCAAGTATCTGTTTTGAATGTGCCATTTGATAACTCGTATTATGATGAGTTGATAAAAGAAAATCAGCCCGTTCCATTTATGAAGAATCCTGAAAATCAGAAATTGATCTTACTAATTGCATTAGTTTTAATATCAGTATTCTTTATGTATCGCTTATTACATTCAAAGATTATAAGAGATAGAATCAGAATCGCGATGTCTTTGCCGAAATCAGTCGAACTGAGGAAAAATGACGAAGAATTGCCTGAGGAAGAATTTGAGGATTTGAAAATATCAGATGAAGATTTGTTGCTGATGCCTGCAGAATTGCCCGAACAATTGATGTTGGAAATGCCTCGAATTGATGAAGAAAATATATCTTTGATGCCTATAACAGAATTTGGAAAAGAGTCATTAGCAATGAGAGCAAGTGCTGAATTGGCAAAAGCAGGCACTAATCAAATTGCAGAAAACCAAATGATGAAAGTCGAAATGAAAAAGAAAATTGAAGAATTTATCGATACAAAAGTAGATGAAGGTGTGCGGTTAATTAGGTTGATGATGGGCGAAGAACCCGAAAAAGCAAATAAATAGAAATTAATAAATTAAAATATATTTAAGATGGTAGAAGTAAGTGCAAAGACCTTAACGGGAAAACAAAAAGCAGCCATTCTATTAATGTCAATGGATGTGGACGTCGCTTCCAAGATATTTAAAGAAATGGATATGCAAGAAGTTGAATCTATCGCGCTTGAAATTACTAATCTTAAAGATGTTCCTTCAAATGTTGTCGAAGATGTTGTCGAAGAATTTTATGAGTTGATGATGGCGTCTTCATTTATGCTTGAGGGTGGAATTGAATACGCACAAGTATTGCTTGAAAAGACTTATGGACAGGATCGTGCCCGTGATATAGTCGAGAAAATCCGCGTTCTTACTTCAATACGCGGATTCAGTATTTTGAAACAAGCTGACCCTGCACAATTAGCCAATTTCCTTTCCAAAGAGCATCCCCAGACCATTGCATTAATTCTTTCACATTTGCCCTCTACACAGGCAGCTGATGTCTTGCAGGAATTTCCCGAAGAATTGAGAACTGATACATTATATCGTATTGCGACTTTAGGCAAAATATCACCAGTTTTAGTTTCTGAAATCGAGCAAGTCGTGGATCAAATTGCGGAATCAACATTTTCACAAAATCTTGCAGCAACGGGTGGTTCCCAAATTGTTGCGGATATTCTTAATAAAAGCAATAATACAACAGCCAAAGCGATGCTCGAAAGTATTGAGGAAAAGAATTATGATCTTTCAAATGAAATTAAGCGATTGATGTTCTTATTCGAAGATATTGTTCAAATTGATGATCGAGGAATTCAAAGAATATTGCGTGAAGTAGATAAACGCGATCTTGCACTTTCGCTTAAAATTGCAGATGATAAAATCAAGAATAAGATATTCAAAAATATGAGTGAACGAGCGGCTTCTGTTGTGAAAGAAGAGCTTGATTATATGGGTCCCGTAAAATTAAGAGAAGTTGAGCAGGCGCAGATGAGAATTGTTGATATTATCAAGCAACTTGAAAGCGAAGGAGAGATTTCTATTGGTGGCCGCGGTAAAGAAGATGTATTTGTTTAAAGCCCGATATTGAAATGAACGAAATTGTCATAAAAATACCAAGAAATCGAAGAAATATTTCAATTATTCGAACAAAAGAAGAAATTGACAATGAGTTAGCTCGTCGCAAGAAAAATTCAGTTTCTTCCAAAAATATCAATAATGCAAGCCCGAGCAATCCACTCGCCGAGCAAGCACCAAGACCGCAATTCACCCAAGTATTTACTTTTACTAATACCGAGACACCCACTCAAATTGAATTTATTGCTCCTCAATCTTCGCAAATAGATTGGGATTCTATCGAAGAAGAAATCGATGATGCTTATGACCGCGGTTTTCGTGATGGACAGGACACAACTCGCACAGTTGCAAACCGAGAAATTGCTCGAATGCAGGAAACTAACCGTATGATTGATGTGCTTGTCGAATCTTTCAAGCGCGAATATCAACAAGAGATTCAGAATTTGAAGCATTCGCTAATTGATTTGTCATTAATTATTGCTGAGCAAATCATTAAGCACGAAGTCAGCAAAGATGATGAATTTATCAAAAAGCAAGTTCAAAATGTAATTAATGAATTAGATAATGAAATTATCTATAAAATCATAATAAATCCAAAAGATGAGGAGATTCTCAAAGAATCTCAATCAGAACTTGTAGGCGATAAATCAAAAATTGAAAATGTCAAAATCTTCACAAATGAAGAAGTAGACCAGGGATTTTGCATTATCGAAACAAATATCGGAGAATTTGACGCAAGATTGAAGAGTCAATTGGAAAATTTGAGAAAGGCAATGATATCAGAAATAAAAAATGTGAATATCATTGATGAAATTAATGAAAGGAATGAGGAGCATCAAGCTGAATGATAACCCAAATCTTTAAGGATAAACTTGTTAATGCAATTTCATCGACAACGACATTAAGAAAGTCGGGGCATATCACTCGTGTTATTGGACTTGTGGTTGAAAGCGATGGACCAAAAGCACCAATTGGCGAAATTTGCGAAATCATTGATAAGGAAGGAAATGTTCTTTGCAAATCGGAAATAGTTGGTTTTAAAGATGAAACGAAAATACTTTCGATGGTGCTTGGTGATTTGCAGAACATTTTACCAGGGATGGAAATAGTTGCAACGGGACATTATTTGAAAATCGGAGTTGGCGAAAATTATTTGGGAAGGATACTTGATGGCATTGGTGAACCGATTGATGGCAAAGGTGACATAGTGAATATAGAAGTCCGCTCGATTTATGCATCGCCACCAAATCCAATTTTCCGCAAAAGAATTACTGAACCAATTTCGACAGGTATTCGTGCGATTGATGGAGTGCTGACTATTGGGAAGGGGCAACGTGTTGGAATTTTTTCGGGTTCAGGAGTTGGCAAATCCACTTTGCTTGGAATGATTGCGCGGAATACTTCGGCAGACGTGAACGTGATTTGCTTGATTGGTGAGCGAGGCCGCGAAGTTCGTGAATTTCTTGAACGGGATTTGGGTGAAGAAGGGCTAAAGCGGTCTGTTGTGGTTATTGCAACAAGCGATGTTGCACCTCTTGTGCGTGTGAAAGCTCCGCTTGTGGCAACAACAATAGCAGAATACTTCCGCGATCAAGGATTGGACGTAATGCTAATGATGGACTCCATCACTCGACTTGCTATGGCACAACGTGAAGTTGGGTTGACAATTGGCGAACCTCCTACTTCCAAGGGCTATACTCCATCAGTATTTAGTTTTTTGCAAAAGACTATGGAACGTGCAGGAACATCAGACGTTGGCTCAATTACTGCACTTTATACCGTGCTCGTTGAGGCGGATGATATGAACGAACCAATTGCCGATGCTGCAAGAGGTATTCTCGACGGACATATTGTTCTTTCAAGGAGACTTGCATCGCTCGGGCATTATCCTGCAATTGATATTTTGGAAAGCATCTCACGTGTTCGAAATGATATTATTAGCAAGGAACATCTGGATGCGGCGAAACAGCTTACTGAATTGCTTGCGAGCTATCGAATGGCAGAGGATTTGATTAGTGTGGGTGCTTATCGCAAAGGATCTAACCCGGTAACTGACCGTGCAATTGCTTTGATGGATAAAATCAATGCTTTTCTTAGGCAATCAACTTTTGAAAGGGTAGAGATGAAAGATGTAATTGAAAATTTAATTAATATTACTAATTCAAAATAAGAAATTATTTATACGGGGATGTTTCAGGTGGCACTGATACCCGTGCGTGTGCAAAAATGTCATCGAGAGCATATATTCTTGCGAAGCAAATTTGGTTAATGAGATTGCTTTGGGACTAGAATCCCTCGCAGTGACGGGCTAAATGGAATAAATGAGCTTAATGAGACAAGCCCCGAATGAAATAATGGGGTTGTTTTTAATAATTAATAAAACTTTTGATTTATTTCGATTTATTGGTGAAATATGGCAAAAAAATTTACTTTTAGATTGGACCCATTATTGAATTTGCGGAAGCAAAGCACGCAAATCACCAAGCAAGAACTTGCGCGCGCAATTAATGAACGTGTCAATAAAGAAATGCAAATTGAAACCGTCCATAATCAGCAATCGCAATTAAATAAAGCAACTATTGAAAAAATGCAGCTTCATGAACTTCAAGCATTGGTCAATCATAAAATTGCTTTAAAAAATGAAATTCAAAAATTGAATAATGAAAGAATATCTCTGCTTGAAACAGAGCAATCGAAGCAATTGAAATATAATCATGCTTTGCAGGAAGAAAAAGTAATCATAAAATTAAAAGAAAAAAAAGAAATTGAGCATAAGCAATCAATCGAAAAAGAAGAGCAAAAAGATCTCGACGAGATTGGATTAAGAATTTCCAAAAATAATGAGCAAATTTAAGTGAATACAAAACAGATACTTATAATATTATTGTCATTGATTGGTCTGGTAATTCTCCTGCTTGTTGGATTTATGGTTATATATTCTACGAGTCCATCTTTTTTAGGGTTTGCCCCGAAAGATGAGAAATCGCAATCTTCAAGCAAGGAACTAAGCAGTCCCCCATTAAAGACATCTCAAAATTATTTAATTTCTGAAACTGATTTTACTGATTTACTCCGAGCAAAAACTCTTGCAGAAAATACACTTGAATCACATAATCATATTGTGGATTCCCTGGCAAAAATAATTCACTCAAAGGATTCGGCAATTGCTAATTTATCGACTTTGCAAGATTCCTTAAAAATTTATGCACATTATTTGGAAGCGTCGTATAAGTCCGCTAATGAATTGAGAGATAGTATTGCGAAACTTTATCAAGCAAATCCAAATTTGAAAAATGGAATTTCAAAATCGAAGCAATCGCAAAATGAGCCAACAGATTCGTTAAAGATGGAAAATATTCGCCAATTTGCGAATATTTATAAAAACTCTAATCCCGTTCAAGTTGCAAAAATATTAGAGAAAATGGATAATCGCACAGCAGCAGAAATATTAAAATTGCTACCTGCCAAGCAAGCTGGCAAGATTATTGATGAATTACCCGAAGATAAGGCAGCAAGTATATTATTGCTCAAATAATTCTTTTTAAATATTATTTTGCAGGATGCACAAATGATAATTTCAAGTTTTGAAGGAACTTTAAAACCTTTAGCAGCAAAGCATACAAAGGACACAACCGCACAAAATAAAAGCGAGGATACACTTTTCTCGGCAAATTTTGATTTTGTGTTGAATTTTATCCAAAATATTATAAAGCAACCTACAAAAGAAGAAGCCGGCAATTTGCAAAATAAGGTAGCGAGCAATTCACCACAAAATTCGACTGCCTCAATTCCCGAATTATCATCTGAATTGAATCAATCTGAAAATATTCAATCGCCGCAAACACCACAAAATCAGAATAAATCTGATATTCCCTTGATGATAAATGCAAATTCAAATCTTTTTGAGAATATTGACAAAAAACAACTTGATCAATTATTCAAAATTCTGAATAATAATGGGCAAGTCCGCGATAATATTCTCAAATATATTCCCGAAGAGATATTATCTTATTTTGAAAAGAACACTGAAAAAAGCGATTTGCCTCATAATCAACTTAATTCTGCACAAATTCAACGTCAAATATCTGATATTAGTAAAATCAAATATTCTGATTTAAAATTAATCGGTAATGAATTACGGGCAAAAACAGAAATTAATAAATTATCCCCAAAATTGGATGTAACTATACCGCCGAAGGAATCTCCCGAATTGGCAAATAACTTAAATACTCAGAATAATGTTGAGACTTTGAAAGAAGCAGTTCCCAACAAATCAATTGATACGAAAGGAGAAATCCCGAATTTCAATTTCAAAAATATTCCCGTAGAAAATGTGAAGCAAAATGATAATGAATCAGATGGGAAATTGAAGAATAATAATATATTTGATTTTGGCAAAATTGACGTGCTAAATATCAACTCAAAGGATAATAATGTGCTGAATAATAATCAATTCGGCAGTAGAGATTTTCAAAATAGCGCAAAGCAGACATTTACAAGCAAAGAAAATGATTTAACTTTTAAAGATATTAAAACAATATTTGCAATCTCCAATCCAAGTCTTAGTAATACGGAAAGCGTTGCTAGTCAAGATAAAACGCAGACTTTTTATAAAGTGCAATTATCAGAATTGCCTCAATTGACAAATAGATTGATTCAAATAAGTTCAAATCAGGGAATAGTCAGAGCAAACATATCGCTATATCCTGACAATCTTGGTATGTTATTTGTGCAAATAGAAATGAAAGACGGGGGAATAGCAATGTCGATAAAAGCAGAGAAGCAAACAACACTTGATAAAATCAGCGGTTCGATTGCTCATTTAATTGATAATTTCAATCAGCAAGGTTTGAAGGTTGAGAATATTAAACTTGAACAAGATAAATCTGCTCAAAGTGAAGAAAAGTCTGCAAACAATTCTCCAAACAATAAAGATAGCAATCCCCAATCAAAAGAAGATTATGAAAAAGAATATTTGCAATTTTTATTAAGAACAAGAGATTCTAAAATTATTAATATATAAATCACAGGAGTGAAAAAATGATACAGGAAGTTGGAGGAGCATCAAATTCAGCAACGCAGCAAACACAAGCAAAGGATCTTACAACTGTTAACAAGGATGAATTTTTGAAGCTATTGACATATCAATTGAAATCGCAAAATCCATTGCAACCCGCGAATAATCAAGAATTTGCAGCACAATTAGCACAATTTTCTCAATTAGAGCAATTGACTAATATACGCGCACTTCTTGAAGATCAATCTTATACAAATATGATGATCGCGGAAAGCTTGACAAACACAGCAATTCCAGGGATGCTTGGTAAAACAGCATCGGTGGCTACTAACGAAATTCAATTCAATGGAGAGGACAAAAATGAGCTTGGCTTCAATGTCCCCTATCAAATGCAAAGCGGAGTGCTAAGCATTTACGACGAAAGTGGGAACCTTGTTCGGACAATTGATTTGTCAGGTGAAAACCTCACGAAAGGTGATCACGCAATAGCATGGGATGGCGAAGATAACTCAGGAAGCAAAGCAGCAGTTGGCAAATACACATTCGATGTGTCAATGGCAGACGGAAGCGGGACAAGTTTCTCAGGTGATAAATTCACAAGTGGGAAAATCACAGCTGTTCGTTTCAAATCAGATGGAACTTATGTAGTTATCAATAATCAAGAAGTGTCGCTGTCAAAAATTATTGAGATTAGTTAAGTTAAAAAATAGGTTAGAAAATGCCTGAAATAAACGGTATCAATGTTCCATTTATCCCTGCTCGCGGTGTTGAGGAACTCAATCAGACCCCTCAAAGAGCCCGAACAACGGGGAATGCTGTTGATTTCAAAGACGTTTTCAGCGAAGAATTAAACAAGTTAAAATTTTCAGGGCATGCACAAACGAGAATGGTAAGTCGCGATATTTCCTTGGATGAGGATCAGATGCAGAGATTGGAGCAAACTATTGATAAAATCGAAGAAAAGCAAGGTAATAATTCTTTAATTATTATGGATGATACAGCATTCATAGTCAATATCCCAAATCGCACAGTTATCACGCTCTTTGGCAAAGAACAAATTCAAGATAATGTAATAACAAACATTGATTCAGCAGGTTTTGCATAATTAAAAATTATTTTAAAATTAAAAAAATGGGTTGGAGGGGATTTTGATAAAATATAGGAAAACACTCGAAATTCTCAGACCCACCATAGATTTCGATTGACCGAGAAATCTATAACATTTAGGAAAAAATTAATATCAGGAGGATTATATTATGGGTCTCAGCAGATCACTATCGGTTGGTGCAAGCGCTTTACGTGCCAATCAACAAATGTTTGATGTAATATCGAACAATTTAGCAAATTCAAACACAGTCGGGTTCAAATCAAGTCGAGCAAATTTCCAAAATCAATTAAGCCAATTATACTCGCAAGGGAATTCTCCCAATCAATCAGCAGGTGTCGGAGTAGGAGGAGTGAATCCTTTGCAAATGGGATTGGGTGTGAAAATTGGTAGCATTCAAAAGAATATGCAACAAGGCAACCTCGAAATAACTAATCGTCCACTTGATTTAGCTCTGCAAGGAGAGGGTTTTTTCATTTACCAAGATAATGGTATAATGAAATATTCGCGAGCAGGTGTAATTTCCCAAGATAAAAATGGAAATCTTGTGGATACAAACACAGGAGCATATTTACAAGGCTATAATGCTCTTACAGATGCAAATGGAATGCCTGTAAAAGACAGTAGTGGCAATATCCAACCTTCGGGGAAACTCGGCAATATCCAAATATCTGAAGACACAATTTCGCAACCGAACCAAACACGGAACATTAATTTAACAGGCAATCTCAATTCTTCGATGGCAACGGGAGATTCGCGAAAGACGAGTCTGAATATATACGATCAAATTGGCGGAGTGCATGCGTTGGAATTTACTTTCACAAAAAGTGCAACTGCCAATACTTATGACATCACATCTACGATTGATGGTAATGCTCTAACTTTGGGAACAGCACAAATTTTATTCAATGCTGACGGAACAATCAATACACCCACAAGTCTTGCAATAACAGCGTCAGATTTAAATACTGCAATTGGCAGCACAGTATTTGATGCAACAACACCGAAGGATTTAACAGTGCAATTAGCCGATCCAAACCTATTGCTTTCGGGGCTTACTCAGTTTGCAATGCCATCGACAGCATCTTTTTCAAGCCAAGATGGATATAAAATGGGAAAATTGCAAGATTTGTCAGTAGATACAAATGGCAAAATATGGGGAGCATTTACCAATGGGCGTTCGGAAATACTTGGGCAAGTCGTAATTGCAAAGTTTTCAAATCCCGAAGGATTGATACAAAATGGTGATAATATGTATCTTAATTCACCGAATAGCGGTGAGGCGGTATTTGGGACAGCGGGCGAAACTTTCCAAGCAACAAAATTAGTGTCTAATTCTTTGGAACAATCCAATGTGGACATAACAACACAATTTACAGATATGATAACGGCGCAGAGAGCTTTTGAGGCGGCATCACGCACAATCACAATTTCGGACCAGATGCTTGCCGAGATAAATGCGTTAAAGAGATAGTAATGAAATAGTATAATTGCATATTCTTTTGAGTTGTTGAGTTATTCTGTTCATTAAAATTCTTAAATGGGGGTTGTCTCAAAAGTGTCATATTTGTCATTGCAAATGAGATTTTCGAGGCAACCCCCTTTTTTATAGTTTATGGAATATGGCAAACATAAATCTGATTCATCTTAAATCAACCTTCCAAATGCACTTGCAAACAGCATTCAGAATATTTGTTTTCATTTTACGTCTTTATACTTGAATTTAATTCATTTACATTGCATATAAGGAGAAATATAAATGGAAGAACAATTTTCTGAGAGAATTAACGAGATTCTCAAATATTCGCGGGAGGAAGCTATTCGATTAGGGAATGACTATATCGGGACGGAACATATTTTGCTGGGAATAATTAAAGACGGAGATAATCTTGCTCTCAAAATCTTGCAAAGATTAGGAGCTGATTTAGAAGAAATATCCCAAGAAATTGAGAATTCCGTAGGAACCAATAATGCAGTTCCAATTCAGAATATACCTTTCACTAAGCAGCTTGAAAAAGTATTAAAACGAACTTTGAATGAAGCTAAATTATATAAATCAAATGTTATTGGTGCTGAGCATTTACTTTTGTCAATTTTAAGAGATGAAGATAATATAGCAGCGAAAATATTAAATAACTTAAATATTAACTATGATTCAGCAAGCAAATCATTAGATGAAGAATTGATGGGCAGCGATATTCTTGATGAAGACGAAATTGGATCAACAAAACCATTCTCAAAAGTTCCACCGAAAGCATTCGCCACAGAAAAAATGAAGACGCCAGTGCTTGATAATTTTGGTCGCGATTTGACAAAATTAGCAATGGAAAATAAACTCGATCCCGTAATCGGTCGAGAAAAGGAAATCCAACGGCTTTCGCAAATCCTTTCAAGGCGGAAGAAAAACAATCCCGTCTTAATTGGCGACCCAGGTGTTGGGAAAACAGCAATAGTCGAAGGGCTTGCTTTGCGAATTATACAAAAGAAAGTATCTCGCGTCCTTTTCGATAAGCGAGTTGTTCAATTGGATTTGGCTTCGCTTGTGGCAGGCACAAAATATCGTGGGCAATTCGAAGAGAGGATGAAAGCTTTATTGAATGAATTGGAAAAAGCAAAGCATGTCATTGTCTTTATTGATGAATTGCATACGCTTGTTGGTGCAGGTGGGGCTTCGGGTTCGCTTGATGCATCGAATCTGTTCAAACCTGCTCTTGCACGTGGCGAAATCCAAGTTATTGGAGCAACTACTCTTGATGAATTCAGACAGTATATTGAGAAAGATGGTGCATTAGAGCGACGTTTCCAAAAAATTATCGTTGAACCACCGACAGCAGACGAAACGCTCTTGATTTTGAAAAATATTAAAGAATATTATGAAATTCATCATAATGTTGTTTATTCTGATGAAGCACTTGATGCATGTGTGCGATTGTCCGATAGATATATCACTGACAGGACATTTCCTGATAAGGCAATTGATGTTATGGATGAAAGTGGTTCGCGAGTGCATTTGACAAATATTGATGTGCCACAAGATATTCTCGAACTCGAAAAAAAGATTGTAAATGTTCGCAAAGAAAAAACTAATGTAGTCAAACAACAAGATTTCGAGCAAGCTGCTCATTTGAGGGACACTGAGAAACGCTATCAGGCTGAATTGGACAAATTGGAATTGGATTGGGAAAATTCCCTTACCCGAAAATCTTCACCTGTCACTGAAGACGATGTGTCTGACGTGATTGCAATGATGACAGGCATTCCAATGAACAAAATTGCACAAAATGAGCAAGCACGATTGCTTGACCTCGAAAAAGAATTAAAGAAACAAGTAGTTGGGCAAGACGAAGCAATTGAAGCCCTTTCGAAATCAATAAGACGAGCACGTTCAGGTTTGAAAGATCCTCGCAGACCAATTGGTTCATTTATGTTCCTCGGTCCAACGGGAGTTGGCAAGACGGAGCTTGCGAAAGCATTGTCTCGCGTGCTGTTCGATTCCGAAGATGCTTTGATACGAATTGATATGAGTGAATATATGGAGAA
>DIEP01000092.1:9193-9477 GCA_002418685.1 Ignavibacteria bacterium UBA5771 | reverse complement strand
CGTATGGCGACTTTGCCTTCTTCAGCGTATTTTTTGGTAAGTTTCACAAATTCTTTCCGTCTCTCTTCTGTCAGCGGAGGAACGGGAACTCGCAGGATAGCACCATCATTTTGTGGGTTAAATCCAAGGTCTGCCTGTTGGATGGCTTTTTCAATTGCTTGCAACATACTTTTATCATAAGGATTGATTATAATTGAACGTGCGTCAGGAGTCGATACGTTTGCAATTTGATTAAGAGCAGTTGATGACCCATAATAATCGACATACACACCATCGAGCAGGGA
>DIEP01000092.1:0-9097 GCA_002418685.1 Ignavibacteria bacterium UBA5771 | reverse complement strand
TTTCTCCTTTATGAAATTAAAGTGCCTAAATTTTCTTCTAATAAAATTCTTTTCAAATTGCCTTCAATCAATATGTTAAAAACTCTGATTGGCAGGTGATTTTCTTTGCAAAGAGTAAAAGCAGTTTGGTCCATAATCATTAAATTCTTCTCTATTACTTCATTATATGAAATTTTGCTATACATTTGAGCATCAGAATTCTTTTCGGGATCGCAATCGTAAACTCCATCAACTCGAGTGCCTTTCAGTATTGCATCTGCTTCAATTTCTATTGCGCGGAGCACAGCTGCGGTATCAGTTGTGAAATAAGGATTGCCTGTCCCTGCACCAAAAATTACAACCCTACCTTTTTCTAAATGCCTAATAGCACGTCTTCTAATGAGTGGTTCTGCAATTTGTTCCATTTTTATAGCAGTTTGAAGACGTGTTGGAATACCATAAGATTCAAGTGCATTTTGAAAAGCAATTGAATTTATNNAGTAGCAAGCATTCCCATATAATCACCAGAAACTTTGGAAATACCTTTCGAAAGAGATTGAACTCCACGGAAGATATTTCCACCGCCAATTACAATTCCAATTTCAACGCCAAGCTGATGAATTTGCACAACCTCCTTTGCAAATTTTTGGAGAGCATCGGGGTCAATGCCGAAGCCCTGATTACCAACCAATGCTTCTCCACTCAACTTGAGTAATATGCGTTTATAAATTGGTGTCATTTATATGTTATCTTCTGATTCGCCCAAGAAATATCTATAGAATGATTTGATTTTAAGGTCTGTTCCCATTTCCTTTGAAATTTCCTTAAGCACATCACCTACTACTTTATTAGAATCCTTAACGAACGATTGCTCTAATAAGCAAAATTCTGAAAAATATTTTTCCAATTTTCCTTGAGCAATTTTTTCTGCTATTTCAGGCTTTTTGCCTTCATCGATTGCTTGTTGAGCATATAATTTCTTTTCATTTTCGAGAGTAGCCGAATTTACTTCGGATCTATCGACAAATTTTGGATTCATTGCAGCAATTTGCATTGTGATATCGTGTGCGAGAGATTTTGCAAGTGGAGTGGGGTTCGATGCACCTTCAAAAACTGCAAGGACTGCTAATTTATTGCCTGTGTGCATATATTCATCTATCCAACCATTATCAACAGTCAATTTTCCCATTCTCCTGATTTGGATTTTCTCTCCAAATTTTGCAAGAATTTCATTATGCAAACTTTCTAAGGTGTCATTTCCAACTTTCAATTTCAATAAATCCTCAACAGTATTGACATTATTATCAAAATATGCATCTCGCAATAAAGTAAAATACTTTATAAATTCTTCATTCCGAGAAACAAAATCTGTTTCACAATTTATTTCTATGATTATTGATTTTTTAAAATCGGGACTTGTTTTTGTATATATCAAACCTTCATTCGCCACTCTTCCTGCACGGGCAGATGCGGATGCAGCACCTTTTTTCCTCAATATTTCAATTGCTTTTTTTGGATCGCCCTCTGCTTCGACTAATGCCTTTTTGCAATCGCCCATACCCGCACCAGTCATCTCACGCAATTCTTTAACCATTTGGGGTGTTATATCAGCCATATATTTATATATTTTATTTTAAGATTATTAAATTTTTTCTGTTGGTTCAGAAGTATTATCGTTTTTTTCCACGATGGGTTCTGAACTTTCAGGTTTATTAGTCATTACTTCTACCGGCACAGATTCATCAGATGGGGATTTTTTCCTTTCTCTGAATTTACGTTTTGCTTTTAATGTCTCTTCGGTATTTTCGTTAATTTTGACCTGAGCATGTTTCTCGCCTTCTAATTCAGCAATACGAATTCTCGATAAGCTACTACCCTCATTAATAGCATCTGCTATAAGACTGGAAATCACTTCGATAGTTTTGATTGAATCGTCATTTGCGGGAATTGGGAAATCAACCAAGTCAGGGTCAGTATTAGTATCTACGATTCCAATAATTGGGATCCCAAGTTTTTGTGCTTCTTGAACAGCAATATGCTCTTTTTTAATATCTGTAATAAAAAGAGCTCCGGGAATTCTTGTCATATTTTCGATTCCGCCAAAAACTCTACGAAGTCTATCGCGTTCACGGTTAAGCATCAGACGTTCCTTTTTAGTAAGACGCTCAAATGTTCCATCGGTTTCCATTTTATCAATTGCGTTTAAGCGTTTTATACTCTTGCGAATTGTAATAAAATTAGTGAGCATTCCTCCAAGCCAGCGTTCAGACACGAACGGTGTCCCCGCTCTTTTCGCAGCTTCTTCAATTACTGATTTTGCTTGAGGTTTGGTGCCAACCATCAAAATTATTTTTCCCTGCGATGAATAATCGAGTACTGCATTTTTTGCGTAATCGAGAAGTATCTGAGTCTTTCGAAGATCAATAATATGAATTCCATTTTTCTCTCCGAAGATGAATTTTTGCATTTTTGGGTTCCATCTGCGCGTTAAGTGCCCAAAATGTGCCCCTGCTGCTAATAGAGTTTCAATCGAAACACTATGTTCCATAACTATTCTCCTTGTTTTTACAACTGCTTCTATCACCTTGCTCAAACATTCTTTAAATCAGAACACAATTGAGCAATCCAGAAACATGATTATTTTTTATAATTAAATATAATTCTTGTATTCTAGTATTTATATACTGCTAATGAAATGATCAAATATTTTATAAATGATCAAGAAAGAAAAATTAACGTTTTGAGAATTGGAATCTTTTACGTGCCTTTTTCTGACCATATTTTTTACGTTCAACCATACGTGGGTCGCGACGTAGCAAACCCTCGGGTTTCAATTTATCGTGAAGTTCTTCATTGAATTCAACTAATGCTCTTGAGATACCTAATTGAATGGCGCCCGATTGTCCCATAATGCCGCCACCATTTGTTTTAATTTGTATATCGAATTTGCCGAGTGCATCTGTGATTTTCAATGGTTTTAAGATTGTCTCACGAGTATATTCGATGGGAAAATATTCGAAAAATGGACGATTATTTACAATGATTTTCCCTGTTCCGATGGAAAGTCTTACTTGTGCAACCGACGTTTTTCTTCTCCCTGTTGCTTGAATAACATTCATACTAATTCTCCTGATATTGTTTCAATGTATAAAGCTGTGGCTTTTGGGCTTCGTGAGGATGCTCAGTGCCACGATATACTTTTAATTTTTTAATGATTTGTCTCCCAAGTCGATTTTTTGGAATCATACCCCACACAGCATGCTCGATAACAAAAGCAGGCTTTTTGTCAATTAATGTTTTGAAGGAATGCACCCTTGCACCCACAGGATATCCTGTATGGTGAAAGTATTCTTTTTTCTCGGCACGTTTTCCTTCAACTTGCACTTTCTCAGCATTTATTACAATAACAAAATCCCCATTATCGACGTGCGGTGTGAAATTTGCTTTATGCTTACCCCGCAATAGTGTTGCCGCTTCAGTTGCTAATCGACCAAGTGTCTTGCCTTCAGCATCAATAATCCACCAATTGCGCTGGACGTCTTCTTTTCTCAAAGATTTAGTTATACGAGCAGAAATTTCCACAATTTTCTCCTAAATAAATTATTCACGTAAAATTTCTTCTTTACGAATTGAAAAATAATAAAACTACAAAATTAATAAAAAAAATTGTAATTCAAAAACTTTCTCTCTTTTATTATTCTCTTTTAAAAATCAAAGCCAATTCTTTTCGTCAAAAAAACTTATGTTTAATGTAAATAATATTCATCAATATATTGTTTTAGCTCCAATGGAAGATGTGACAGACCTTCCATTTCGTCTAATATGCAAAAAATTAGGTGCCGACCTTGTTTTTACCGAATTTATTTCAAGCGAAGCACTGATACGAAATATCGATAAATCCCTAAAAAAAATGCGATTCCTTCCTGAAGAACGACCAATTGCCGTTCAAATTTTTGGTGGGAACACTACTTCCTTAATTGAATCAGCAAAAATTGTCGAAGATTCGGGTGCTGATATTCTCGATATCAATTGCGGATGCTGGGTGAAAAAAGTAGTCAATAACGATGCAGGTGCTGCTTTTCTGAAAGATCCTGACCGTATGGCTGAAATGGTTAATTCCGTTGTTAATGCAGTGAAAATTCCCGTATCTGTCAAAACTCGCATTGGTTGGACAAAGGATAACATAAATATCCTTGAAGTTGCTCAAAAAGTGCAAGCAGCAGGATCACAATTCATTACTGTCCATACTCGCACTCGTGATATGGGGCTTGGAGGAATTGCAGATTGGGACTGGATAAATCGTGTGAAAGAAGTTGTTTCAATCCCCGTTATTTTGAATGGCGATGTGCAGACTGCCGAAGATGTGCAAAGAGCATTCGCAACAACATTAGCTGATGGTGTGATGATTGCTCGTGGTGCAAGTGCTAATCCTTATGTGTTCAAACAAGCAAAGGAACTAATGAATTTTAATACGATTATTACCCATCCAACTGCTGAAGATCGAATTAACTTATGCCTTGAACATCTCGCTTTAAGCATTGAATATAAAGGTGATAGGGGCGGCATAATCGAATTTAGAAAGTATTATACAGGTTATTTGAAAGGATTATTTAATGCAGCGAAAGTGCGTCAGAAATTAATGACTTTCGACAATTTTAATGATATTAAGGCTGCTTTATACGATTTCCTTGAAGAACTTGCTCAATATGAAACTACTTATGAAAGAAATAATTAACATTGCTAATTTTGAAAAAAATATAATTCACAAAAAGGAAAGTTTATGAATAATTTTAAAGTCGACGTGGTTGTAATTGGTTCGGGTCCTGGTGGATATGTTGCTGCTATTCGTTCGGCGCAATTGGGACTTCAAACAATTTGTATCGAAAGGTCTGAACTTGGCGGTATTTGCTTGAATTGGGGTTGCATTCCAACTAAAGCATTGCTCAAAAGTGCTGAAATGATCAATCATTTTAAAGAAGCAGAATCTTATGGCTTGAACTCTGTTGATTCCACTTTTGAAATACAGAAAATTGTTGATCGCAGCCGAAAAGTTGCTGATAAAATGTCAAAAGGCATTCAGTTTCTTTTCAAAAAAAATAAAGTGCAATTGGTAGCTGGTAATGGGTTTATAAAAAGTCCAACACAAGTGGAAGTCCGTGATAAAGACGGTAAAGTAACTGATACCATTGAAACAAAAAATATAATAATAGCAACGGGTGCTCGCCCACGTATGTTCCCTGGGATTGAGGTTGATCGCAAAAATATAATTACTAGCCGTGAGGCAATGATACCCAATAAAATCCCTGAATCAATCATTATTATGGGTGCGGGAGCGATTGGCGTTGAGTTTGCATATTTCTATAATGCAATTGGTTCAAAAGTGACAATCATCGAAATGATGGATAGAATTTTGCCAATTGAAGATGAAGAAATCTCCAAAGAACTTGCAAGAAATTATAAGAAATATGGTATTGATATTCTGACGAAAACAAAAGTTCAGTCTGCTGTTTCAAAGAAAAAAGGCGTGGAAATCAAGGTGCAAAAAGAAAATGGCTCCGAAACCGTATTGAATGCAGAAATTGCTTTAAATGCAATTGGTATTCAGGCAAATACAGAAAATATTGGACTTGAAAATCTTGGGATAACTTTAGAAAAAGGATTTATTAAAGTAAATAATCATTTACAAACAAATATTAAAAATGTCTTCGCAATAGGCGATATTGCGGGAGCACCTTGGCTTGCCCATAAAGCATCTGCCGAAGGTATTGAAGCAGCGGAGTTTATTGCGGGACATCCGACTAATGGAATTGATTATAATAATATTCCAGGGAACACGTATTGCATCCCGCAAGTGGCAAGTGTTGGCTTGACAGAAGCCAAAGCAAAAGAGCAAGGTTATACTGTCAAAATTGGCAAATTCCCATTCACAGCAAGTGGGAAAGCAACAGCCATTGGCGAGACTACGGGATTTGTCAAAGTTGTTATNNGATGAGAAATATGGAGAAATACTTGGTGTGCACATGATTGGTCCTGACGTTACTGAACTTATTGCGGAAGCAACAGTTGCTCGTTCACACGGGGCAACAGGCAAATCGCTATTCAAAACAATTCATGCACATCCAACTTTGAGCGAAGCCTTAATGGAATCAGCAGCAATGGCATATGATGAAGCAGTAAATATCTAAGGACGCGAAATAAATATTTGAGAAGCTCTGAAAAGATTTGCGATGTATACTCTTTCAGAACGGAATAGTGCAAGGGGCAGGTTAGGTTCCAAGCCTGCCCCTGATAATGCACTATAAATTAGTTGTCTTCGAGAGATATAGCATGCCGTATCTCTCGAAAACTTGCTCGCAATGACAACAAACGAAACGGTATAAAATAACTCACTATTTTTAAAAAAGTGAACACGCATCCATTTACATGAGTAATTTTTTGAACCTTTTTTATTGAAATATGAAGTGCATTGCATTAATGTAAATATATGAATATACAAGAAGAATTAAATTTTGATGAATTTCCAATTCCATCTTTTGAAGATTGGAAAAATGAAGCAATTAAATCATTGAAGGGCGATGATTTTGAGAAGAGACTTTTCACGAAAACGCTTGATGATATTTTACTCAAGCCAATTTATAATTTAAGCGATCTCCAAAATAATCCATTATATAATTTTCAATATCCTGGAATTGCACCGTTCAATCGGGGAGACAATCCTTTGGGATATAAGAACGACAAATGGCTGATTGCTCAATCCATTCCATATCCTGATATAAATCAATTCAATACTGCTTTGCGTAATGATTTAGAGAATGGTCAAAATGCAATTAACATTTTTGTTGCGGGTGATAAATATCGTCCAATTTCAGGGAAGCATATCAGAAAGGGACTTGATCTATATACATTAGAGGATTTTAAACAAGCGTTTGATAATATAGAATTTAAGAATTATCCTATATATTTTTCAACTAATGATTTCTTTTATGAATTTTCGCGTAATTTTCTTGATTTCCTTAAATATTCCCGTATTGATTTGAAAGATATAAAAGGGAATCTTGGCGCTGATGTGTTTAGTCAATTATTATTAACAGGAAATTTGCAATATCCAATTGAAAAATACTATGAGCGACTTGCGGAAATATTTAATAATTATGCAGATTTATCCACTAATTATGGAATTATTAATATTAATGGCTCATTATTTCACAATTCAGGAGCAAATGCAATTCAAGAATTAGCCTATTCTTTTACTTCGGCAATTGAATATCTAAAATCCTTGCACTCATTAGGTGTTGAAATTGATAATATTGCTTCAAGGATGAAATTTTCTTTTGGAATTAGCTCTAATTTTTTTACAGAAATTGCAAAACTGCGAGCAACTCGCATTCTTTGGACAATGATTATTCGCCAATTTGGTGGAAATTATGATTCTCAAAGAATCTTTATTCATTCTCAGACGTCTTTTAGAAACAAAACGAAATACAATCCTTGGTCTAACATAATTCGGAATTCTACTGAATGCTTGGCTGCTATACTTGGCAATTCGAATAGCATTGATGTTGGATTCTTCGATTTTGCTTATGGATATCCAAGCGAATTAGCAAGACGAATTGCAAGAAATACGCAATTGATATTTCAGAATGAGTCTCATTTAATAGATACAATCGATCCCTCAGCCGGTTCCTATTATATAGATGATTTGACAAACGAAATTTGCACCAAAACTTGGAAAGCAATCCAAAATATTGAATCAACAGGTGGATTTTTGGAAAATATTAAAAATGGAAAAATCCAAGAAGAAATTAAAATGTCTGCTTTCACTCAGATTCAGGATTATCATACGCGTAAATTGATACTTGTGGGAACAAACAAATTCCCATTATTAAAGGAAAGAATTCCCGAAGAGTCGATTCCTTATGAATATATAGAAAATACAATTGACCAAGAAAATAAAGCAATAGAAGTCCGTCCATTGAAAAAAATAAGATTTGCCCAAGATTTCGAGAAATTGCGTGATAATGCTTTAAATTATAAAGAAAAGAATGGAATTTATCCCATAGCAACATTGTATAATTTCGGAGAATTAGCAGATTATAAACCGCGAGCTGATTTTGCTTCTGAATATTTAGGAATTGGAGGCTTCGAAATTCAAAATACTCCCGCATTCCAAGAATATGCTGATGCTATGAAATATTTACTTGAAAATCCTTGTAATATTATAGCAATTTGTTCGAGCGATGAGAATTATTTAAAAATTGTTCCTGAATTTGCTCAATTAGTAAAAAAATTCAAACCTTTGACTTATATTATTTTAGCAGGATATCCCAAAGAACAAATCGAATTATATAAGCGATTTGGCATTGATGATTTTATTTATTTGAAATCAAACGTTTATGATACGCTTTTAAGAATTCAAAATATTAATCAAATTTTCTAAAAATAAAATTGAAATGAATATACCCGATTTCTCAAAAATAGATTTTAATCTTTCAGAAATTAAGCAGATTAAAGAAGAATGGGAAGATGCCCTAAAAAGAAATAAAGTTTCAAATAATTCACTAAATAATACTGCCACGTTTGAAAATATTGAAATTAAACCGCTCTATACAAAGGAAGATTTAGAAAATCTGAAGCATATTCACTATACAGCGGGTATTCCTCCATATTTACGTGGTCCTTATGCAACAATGTATATTGCTCGACCTTGGACAATTCGGCAATATGCAGGATTTTCGACAGCTGAAGAAAGTAATGCTTTTTACCGCAGAAATTTAGCTGCGGGACAAAAAGGATTATCAATTGCATTCGATTTACCAACTCATCGGGGATATGATTCTGATAATCCACGTGTCCTTGGAGATGTTGGAAAAGCAGGTGTTGCAGTGGATTCCATTTTGGATATGCGGGTGCTGTTCGATAGCATTCCCCTGGATAAAGTTTCAGTTTCTATGACAATGAACGGGGCAGTGCTACCTGTGCTTGCATTCTATATAGTAGTTGCAGAAGAGCAGGGTGTGAAATTAGATCAATTGGCAGGCACAATTCAGAATGATATTTTGAAAGAATACATGGTTCGCAACACATATATTTATCCACCCGATATATCTTTACGAATTAT
>DIEP01000054.1 GCA_002418685.1 Ignavibacteria bacterium UBA5771 | reverse complement strand
AAGCATTTATAGTAAATAGAATTGGCGACTTTGGTTTTCTCATTGGACTGATGATTATATATTTTACTTATCAGACATTTATGTTCGACGATGTTTTTGGACATATCTCGAAAGGTATACTGCCATTCAATAGCGGCGCGTGGCTGACGGCAATGGGAATTCTTATATTTTGCGGAGCAATTGGAAAATCTGCTCAATTTCCATTGCATGTCTGGTTGCCTGATGCTATGGAAGGTCCAACACCTGTCAGTGCATTAATACATGCTGCGACTATGGTTGCTGCTGGTGTGTATCTGACTGCTCGAGTATTTCCAATATTTACTGCTGATGCTTTGCTCTTCATCGCATATATTGGCGCAATGACAGCTATACTTGCTGCCACAATTGCATTCACTCAACATGATTTCAAGCGGGTGCTTGCTTATTCCACAGTATCGCAACTTGGATATATGGTTATGGGTTTGGGCGTTGGGGCATTCACAAGTGGATTTATGCATTTAATGACTCACGCATGGTTCAAAGCTCTTCTATTCCTTGCCTCAGGATCTGTAATTCATGCAATGCATCATTCAATGGATCATTTGCACAATCACGACCTCGACCCACAAGATATTAGAAATATGGGGGGCTTACGAAAAACTATGCCAATCACATATATTACTTTTTTAATTGCAACTTTAACTATTTCAGGTATACCTTTAACATCAGGCTTCTTATCCAAGGATGGAATACTTGCAGGCACGCTTGCTTTCGGACAATTGAGCGGACATTGGTTCATTCCAATTGCGGGATTTTTCAGTGCTGCCCTTACTGCTTTTTATATGTTCCGATTGACTATAGTATCTTTCCACGGTGAACCTCGAACTGACGTTGCAAAGAAAACAAAAGAAAATAATGCACTTATCACTTTACCATTGATTATACTTGCTGTGTTGTCCTTCTGGGTTATTTATTCAATCAATCCATTAGATCCTGGAAAGGGTTGGTTTGCACAGAAAGTCCCTACACCAATGAGCGTTGTGCCAGCTAATTTGCAAAATGATTTTATGCTTCCCGAAGGAGTGATGGCAGAGTCGCAAAATGCAATAAATACTGAAAATCATAATACTATCGGAATGCAAGCAGCTAATTCAGTTGTTGCAACTGATGCTGCTCATCATCAAACTAATACAAAATTTCAAGAATATCTCCATTTAGCTCACTATCCCGCGATGGGTTTGTCGTTATTAATGGCTTTAATCGGTATTTCCCTTGCATTTTTATTCTATCAATTCAAGATTTACTCACCAAGCACATTAATCAAACTTTACCCCGCGCTTTATCGGGGATCGTATAATAAATGGTATTTCGATGAAATCTATCAAGCCACATTTGTTAATGGAACTATCGGACTTGCAAAAGTTTCTGCATGGTTCGATTTGCACATTGTTGATGGTGTTATAAACTTTACAGCGGCATTCACGCGTGGGCTTGGGCATTTCATTGGATTATTTGACAATGGATTTGTTGATGGTATTGTAAATTTAATAGCTCGAATTGCTGGATGGTTCGGACAATTACTTAGAAAACCACAGACTGGAATTATCCAAACTTACCTTGTGCTTTCTGCACTTGGTTTAATTATTTTATTAATAATATTTCTTTAGAATAATACTTTAGGAGGATAGATGTTTCAATTTCTTGGATTGGGTCCACTAACATGGATAACTTTCCTGCCAATATTGGGAATGATAATAGTTCTTTGCATTCCTTCCGGCAATGACGATTTAGGAAAAGAAAAATCACAAAATTTATTTAGGTGGATAACTCTTGGCATTACTTTCGTTCAGTTAGTAATCGCAGTTATCATAATGTTTAATTTTAATATACATCTCGTTGGTGTAAATGACGAGAGTTCAATGCAATTTGTCGAAAAAGCACAATGGATCTATTTGAGCGGTCTTCCATTAATAGGTGATGTTCGGATAGAATACTTCGTTGGCATTGATGGGCTAAGCGCTCCAATGGTTTTGCTTACTGCGATAATTACATTCATTGCGACTTTATCATCATGGAATATCAAGAAATCTGCTAAAGGCTATTTTGCAATGTATCTTCTTCTTGATACGGGCATGATGGGTGTCTTTGTTGCATTGGACTTTTTCTTGTTCTATGTATTTTGGGAGCTAATGCTTCTGCCAATGTATTTCTTAATTGGTGTATGGGGCGGACCGAACAAAGAATATGCTGCCATCAAGTTCTTTCTATATACATTATTTGGCTCGCTCTTTATGCTGTTAGTAATGATCGCTTTATTCTTTGCAGTAGGTTCATTCAATATGTTTGATATGATGAATTTAGCAAAATATAACCCGAATTCAATACTTGCAGGTATCTCAACCACTTGGCGGTATATTGCGTTTGGAGCTTTATTTATTGCATTTGCCATCAAAGTCCCAACGATTCCATTCCATACGTGGCTTCCCGATGCTCACGTTGAGGCGCCAACACCAATAAGCGTAATTCTTGCAGGAGTCTTATTAAAGATGGGCACTTATGGTATGATACGAATTGCGTGGCCAATGTTCCCCGATGCAGTTTATCATTTCCAAACATGGATAGCAATCATTGGTGTGGTCAGTATTGTTTATGGTGCCTTATGTGCTCTTGGTCAATTCCGTGTCGGAAAGAGGGATTTCAAGAAGCTCATTGCATATTCTTCGGTTTCTCACATGGGATATGTAGTGCTGGGAATATCATCAATGACTTCTGAAGGAATGGTCGGGGCAATATTCCAAATGTTCAATCATGGAACAATTACAGCTATGCTCTTCATTATTGTTGGAGTTATATACGAAAGAGCACATACTCGTAGTTTGGATGATTTTGGTGGGTTAGCAACAAAGATGCCTGTCTATACGGGTCTTATGATGGTGGCATTTTTCGCAGCAATTGGTTTGCCAACATTGAGTGGATTTATTTCAGAAGTTCTTGTGTTCCTTGGCGCATTCCAGACATTTCCGGTCATAGCAATTATTGCCGCATCAGGAATTATTTTGGGTGCTTCTTATATGCTATGGGCTTTGCAGAAAGTATTCTTTGGAAAACTGCCTGAAAAATGGCAAGGACCTTGGGATCCAACACATTTGAAATACAAAACTGATGATTTGAATTTCGTGGAAATCGCGTCGCTTGCACCACTTGCCGCAATTATTATTTTCCTTGGGCTCAATCCTAATCCAATGATTAACCTGATGACTGCTTCTGCAAATCATTTGATTGAATTTGTCAAATTATCTTATCCGTTGGCAGGGATGTAATGTTTGTTAAATCTCAAAATGGAATAATATGAATAATTATCAAGTGTTTATAGATAACTTTGTCGGGAGCCTTGGATTCTTCAAACCTGAAATTGCTATTATAGCGACTTTTATTTCAGCAATTTTACTTGATTTGATGTTTAAAAACATAAAAAACATTGCAGGGTATGTCTCAATTGTTGGCTTTATTATCACAGGAGTCTTTCTTGCTCAATTATCAGGACAAAGCGCCTCGCTTTTTAATGGTCTAATTGTAGTAGATCCTTTCTCCACATTCTTTAAGTTCATTGTTCTTATTACTTCATTATTGACAGTAATAATGTCCTTTTCATACAAAGAGCTTTATGAAGATAATAGGAAAGTGGGTGAGTATTATTCGATAATTGCTGGTATGACTTTTGGGATGTTTCTGCTTTGTTCAGCTACTAATCTGATTTCAATTTATCTTGCAATCGAAACAATGAGTTTGAGTTCTTATGTCCTTGCGGGATATACCAAAGAAATTAAGAACGCAAGCGAAGCATCTTTGAAATATGTTATCTATGGAGCTTTCTCTTCCGGAATTATGATTTATGGAATGTCAATTCTATTCGGAGCAACGGGTTCGATGGATGTCAATACAATTAATAAAGCAATCCTATCGGGAAACGTCAATTTAATTCCAATAATTATTTCAGGATTGATGATTCTTGTAGGATTTGGCTATAAAATATCTGCTGTTCCTTTCCATTATTGGACACCTGATGTTTATGAAGGATCGCCAATTACAATAACTGCATTCCTTTCAGTTGCTTCAAAAGCAGCGGGATTTGCAGTGTTTATTAGATTTTTCAAGGATGCCTATATGTATTCATCTATTGATGGTGGTAATATTTGGCAATCTTTACCGGGTTTCGACTGGAAAATTGTTGTTGCAATCCTTTCAGTTGCATCAATGACTTTGGGAAATTTTGTGGCACTCTGGCAGGATAATATTAAGCGTATGCTTGCATATTCTTCAATAGCCCACGCAGGATATTTGCTAATGGGCGTTACTGTTATGACTAATGCAGGCATTGGTTCAGTGATGATTTATTTTGTTATGTATTTGATTATGAACCTTGGCGCATTCTATGTGGCACAACTCATCGAAAATGAAATTCATAGCGATAATATTAACGATTATAATGGGCTTGGATCGCGCGCTCCTGGATTATCTGTGCTTATGGCAATCTTTATGATTTCATTAATAGGCATTCCCGCCACAGCTGGTTTTATTGGCAAGCTTTATATCTTTACGGCTGTCATTGAAGCGGGTGCTATTTGGCTCGCAGTGGTTGGCATTTTGAATTCAGTTGTATCAGCATTCTTTTACTTAAAAGTAGTAAGGAATATGTTCATACGCGAAAATGAAACTAATAAATCGAAATTGCAATTTCACCCTGCAACTCAAGTGATTGCGTATGCACTTGGTGCTTTGACAATAATTTTTGGATTATATTTCACACCTGTATTGGCTTGGGCACAAAATTCAATCCAAATGTTCTTTTAATTTAGATAGATTATAATTGCGAGGGATTTTAATCCTGAAGCAATCTCGAATATAATTAAAGTATTGTTTTTTTCAACCTTCCGATGGTTCCAAACTTTCGGAAGGTTTTTTATTAAAGATAATAGTTTGCTTCACTTCGTTCAGAATGATGATATTTTTGAACTGTCATTGAAATAATTCAATGAAGAGTAAGATTTAAAAAGTTAATTCAATAGAAATAAAAATCATAATTCAAATATTAAGCAGCTTTCGGTAGGACAGATGTTCCCGTATGTGCAAACAAGAACAGCAGATATACAGTATCTCACTATACATATAAAGAGAGCAACGTTATTAGAAGTAAATAGGTAATAAAAAAAAGCGAAGGACCCTTGTCTGATATCCTTCGCTATTTTTAAATGAAAAAATTAAAAGAATAATAATTACCAGGCATATCCAAGTGTTACGCCCGCCCATGATCCACGATAGCTTAAACCTGTAATCGTAGTAATTGGAAAAGAAATATGGATTGTTGGTTCTATTTCAAAACCACCACTAAACACCCATTTATACGCAGCTTCTCCTCCAATGGCAAAGCTTGTCCCACCGTCATAAGTATAATTATTATTACTATAGCTCCAATAGCTAACTTGTAGAAAAGGACCAAATGAAAATCCTTCAAGTGCTCTTGTGGATTGCTGTATTAAATAGAAACGATATGAGGCTCCAATACCACCAGCAGTCCAATCATTATACCCCCAAAAAGAACCTACGATAGTGAATGAATTCTTAGGTGCAACTTGTTGTTCATAAGTTGCTGTCAAGATTCCATTCCATAGACTGAGAACGTCTCCACCAATTGCTTGATGGTAAAATTTAGCGCTCGATATATTCGGAGTCAGCAAGAAAGCTGATAATATCAAAGAGAGAAATAATTTTTTAAACATAAGACAACCTTAAATAATTTGAACATAATTACAAAAATATATAAAAATTTTGAAATGCAAGTAAATTAAATAAAAATATTTTTTGGAAACCCTAAATATTTTTACTTCTTATCCTAAATTGAATTGCCTAATATTGCCTTGTTCATCCTATAATATTAGTATATTTGTGATGAGTAACATATAAAAAAGCGAAGGATCCCTAATTGAGATTCCTCGCTATTTTTGAACATCTCTATTTTGAAATAATAATTTTTTAATTGCTTAAATTAAAAAATAGTTAAAGATATTATTACCATGCATATCCAAGAGTTATACCTCCCCACCACGCACGGTAGTCAAGATGTTCAACAGTATTGACGGGAAAGGTTATGTGGACATTTGGCTCTATTTCGAAGACACCTCCAATTACCCATTTATACGAAGCTTCTCCGCCCAGAATAAATGCGGTCTTACTGCTATAATCATTTGGTCCCGTATTATTCAAAAAACTAACTTGGAAAGTAGGTCCGAAAGAAAAGCCTTCAATTGCCTTGGTTGAGTTTGTAAACAAATAAAAACGATATGAAGCTCCGATACCTATACCTGCCCAATCGTTATAGCCAAAATATGGAGTGAATAGAGTAAATGAGCCCTTGTCGGATATTTTTTGTTCGAATGTCAAAGTCAATACGCCGCGTGTTAAGCTAACAAAATCCGCTCCAATAGCATTATTAATATCAGCACGTGATATGCTTGGAACAAGCAATATTGCAGATAAAGCCAACGAGATGAATAATTTCTTAATCATCATTTTACCTCCTTTAATAAAATACAATACAAAATTACAAATTAAATATGATAAATACAAATATATAAATATATTTATTTAATTAAAATGAATTTTTCGGTATTTAGCATATCCAAACTTGATATTTTGATGAAATATACTCCATCAGTTAAATCGCTGATGTTGATATATACATCGTAGCTCCCATATTTCATCGAGCTATAATTCTTTTGCTTCACTTTAACGCCATTGATATTATAAATTTCAAGTGAAAGATCTGAATTGACTGCTAAATGAATTTTAGAATGTATTATATAATCAGGAAGCAAAACAGTCTCGGCATTGCTTGGCAATCCAACTGTGACTTGTCGATTTGCGATTAGACAATCACCCACTAC
>DIEP01000029.1:13333-26368 GCA_002418685.1 Ignavibacteria bacterium UBA5771 | reverse complement strand
TGAGCAATTTCTGCTGTATTATCTTGGGAGCCATCATCGACTACAATGATTTCATAATCTTTTGAAAGATTTTCAAAATAGTCGATGATGGTTCTCAATGTTGTTGGCAACCGTTCTTCTTCGTTATATGCAGGGATTACAATTGAAATCTCCATTAGCCCCACAATTATTTCATCGAAGTATCTGATTGTTGCTGCTGATTTAGCATGAATTCAAGTTGTCTTGCCATAAGTACTGAATCTTGATTATTTGAACTTTGCAATTGTTGAATTCGTGCTTGCAAGAACTTATCTCTTCCGGCTTTCCCTTCTTTTTTCTCAATATCAGCTAATTGATAATTAAGTAATCTGAATTGTATATTCCTCAAATTCTCATTTATCAAACCAACATACTGAGCATAAGATGGATTTGACTGAATGGAGCCCAAAAGGCTACTTGCTTGCAACTGAAGATCTGTTAGTTTCTCACGGGCTGTATTATAATCTCCTAATAAGGCAGCCATATCAGCCATAGTTGAATAAACCCCACGATAACGTCCCATAATTTCATAGAATAGCATATCTTGCATAATTTGATTATATTTAATTGCTTCTTGAGCGGAAGCAAGAGACATTTTTGCATATTCTTTGGCTTTCTTATCATTTCCAATTTGCGTATAAATCGATGAAATTTGAGCAGATACATCCCAATCAGGTGGGAATTGCTTATTAGAAATTAGTTTATCCATTGTGTTAAGCACAGAGTCAGCTTTCTTCTTATCATTTTTGTCAGATATTAATGCTTGTGCGTAAGTAATAAAGAGCAAGCGGTATCCAAGGATTGAACGCCTATGAACATCATCATAGAAAACAGCCGGATTATTCAAATTCCTGAATTTAAATCCGTAACGTGGCTCAGTACTGAAATTACTTGAATTATCATAATTTAATAAGCATTTATCCATAATATCGAGATCAACATCATTTGTCCGACCTTTTGGTTGCCGAACAGGTGTGATACGCAGTGATAGACCACCACGAACAAGGAAATCATCAAGACCAATATATACGTCAGGTCCAACCGTTGCTGAAAAATAAATTGGCCTCTGGAATTTATTTGTTTTTAATATATCAAATATTAATTTATCCTGCACTCGATATATATATATAGTTTTGCCTTCCATTTCACGGTATTGTTGCCCTATATAATTAAAAGCCATTTTACCTTCATTGATAAGATTAGTATCATTTGTGAAACGGGCAATGATATCTTTTGAAACGGGAATTTCTACTTGACGAGCTTCACCAAATTCATAAGTAAAAGCGGCGGGGTCAGTTTCATCTTGCACTCGAAGACTATCATCGGGAATGCTAATTGGTACTTTTTTGGCTCCCCACGGCTCTCGATTTTTCAATTGGTCAATATACCAAAGTGTGTTTCCCAAACTCAAATTCACTATGCGAACATCACGACGAACGCCTTCCACATCTTGCAGGAACCAAACAGGGAATGTGTCATTATCCCCATTTGTGAATACAATTGCATCTTTTTCTACGCTTTGCAAAATATTATAAGAATAATCAAACGGGAAATAATTGCCACTTCTATCGTGCATCTTCCAACCACCAAATGCCATATTTACAGGGACAAGTATTAAACTTGCAATCACTACACCCACTGGGACAATAGTTTTCGGTGAATATCTCTTCAACAAATCAATAAAATAATAAGCACCAAATCCAATCCACATTGAAAAGACCATAAAAGCTCCAACGTAAAAATAATCACGTTCCCGAGGCTGTGGATCTTGTTGATTCTGCTGCAATGCCGTCAATACCCCCATCACAATGAACATAATCAAAAATACAAAAGCCATCTTTTTATCTCTTGTAAAATGATATATCAATCCAAGAAGTCCGAAAAGAAGAGGAAGCATATAAAACCTAATTGGGAATATATCTTTATAACCACTATTATAATTAAGAATATTGGCTTCCTTATCGTCAAAATAAGCAGCTCCTGCATCTTGAACATCGCTCGAGCGTCCAACAAAGTTCCATAAGAAGTATCGTATAAACATGTGATTTGTCTGATATTTCCACATATAAGCCAATTCGCCTGCTGTGTTGATATTCTTAAAATCATTTACAAGAAAACCGCCTCCATTCTTATCATTCTTTTTATAAACTTCTTTTTTTGAAGGGGGTATCCATCTACCATAAACATAATTGCCATTTTCGTCCTGTTTATTATAATTACGAACAAAATAATCATCAGTTTGATAACGGCGGGGCCACATGGGTGCTGTGCCGTATTGCTCTCGACTAAGATATGTGGTTAAGTGCTTTAAATCTTTTGGTTCATTCTCGTTCATCGGAGGATTGGCATTCGAGCGAATTAAAATTTGTGTATAAGTCGAATATCCCAATATTATTAGCAAAAATGAAGCACATGCAAGTCCTAGTATATCTTTTGAATTTTTTCTTGCCCAATAAAGACCATAAATTGCTGCAAGAACAATCAAAATTGGAATTATCGTTAATATCATACTATTTTCAATTGAGTATTCCATCGCTTCGCTCTTGCTTGGTGAATGTCCGGCAAGCAATGCGGGGAACCAATTGATAATCCCAGGATAAATCACAAAGAACATCAATACGCCAATTACTCCCGTTAGAATAAACGATTTCCAAGTAAATGGATATTTCTTGAAGTATACAACAAGAACAATCGAAAATAGTGCCAGAATAGCGAGCAAATGCACTCCCGCTGATAAACCAATTACAAATGCAATTAATAGCAAATACCGTTCATTGCCAGGTTCATCTGCCCTTTCATTCCATAGCATCATCAAATAAGTTATTAAAGCAACAAAAAGGACTGACGAAGCATAGACCTCTGATTCCACACCATTAAACCAAAATGTATCGCTAAAATTGAAGGCGAGTGCCCCAACTAATGCTGACCCATACACTGCTATGCCTTCATTTTTATTTTGTGCTTTATGCCCAATCATATTTTCAATTACTTTCACTGTTATGAAGTATAGCAATAAAATTGTTACTGCACTTGCAAAAACAGAAACCATATTTACTTGCCACCCTTTATCTCCAAAGGGAATCAGTATATCGAAAACTTTTGCAATCATCAAAAACAGTGGCGCTCCCGGTGGATGGGGCACTTGTTGCCAAATTGTAGCACCCGAAAACTCTCCACAATCCCAAAATGGAACTGATGGTTGAACAGTCAATATATACGTTATCAAAGATATAAAAAAAGCTGTTCCTGCACCCACACGATACATAATTTTTGTGTTCATTTATTTTCCATTAATTTTACATTCTAGACAATTTACTAAATTAAGAAAAGTCTTAATAATTTAACTCATTTTTCCAAATGCTAATACATTACTTTACTTTATTGAAAATCGCTGAAAGCTTGCAAAAACTGAAAGGTAGCAAGATAATTGAAGTTTATTCGCAAGATAAAGATTCTTCAGTTTTAACTTTTTATAATGGTTCGGAAATTTTTAACTTGAAATATTCAGGACTTGCAAATTTCGAATGTATCTTTCTGCTTGATTCTGCCAAAAAAAAGGCAAATGCTATTAATTTATTGCAAAATATTTATGGCGAAACGCTGATTAACATTGAGACTTTTGAAAATAATCGAATTCTGAAATTTGAATTTTCTTATTCTCATATTTATTTCCTTTTTTTTGGTAAATCAAAAAATAATTTAATTTACACTAATAAAAAAGACATTATCCTCTTTGCTTTGAATGATAATAAATCGCTGCAAGGGACTAAATTCGAGGTTCCTTCGATTGGCTTAAAAAACTTTTTTGAATTGCCCAAAGAAACAGAAATTATCAAAGCTTTAAGCAACTGTGAAATCAATTTAGGGAAATATTATTCCAAAGAATTTTTATTGAGAAATAATATCATTCCAACCCAAAGCATTGCAGAATTTTCCGAAGCCGAGATTTCTAAAATTTATGCAGATGCAAAAGAATTTAAAAATTCAATTTTAAAAAATGACACATTCTATATTTTAGAAAATAATGATAACAAAATCCTCTTTTCCCTTATTGCACTGCATGATTATTCGAAAATTAGATATGAGAGCTCAGATTTAAATTATTTGATTCATCGAACTTATTCAATTCGGCTTTCACAGCATAAATTCAATAGCTTATACACTCGGCTATTCCAAATTTCAAAAAATAATTTAGATCGAAGTTTGAAAAGGTTAAATGATTCAAAAAATATTGAAAAAGTCAAGAATTTATCAAATCAATATAAAAATTATGGCGAGCTTTTGATTTCTACAATGCTCCCAAATCAAAATGGAAAAGATGAGATCGAGGTTATTGATTATGAAGGTAATACTGTAATTGTCCCGTTAGATAAAAAATTAAACATAATCGAAAATGCAAATAAATATTTCAATAAATATAAAGATTTGCGGAGGAAAATTGAGATGTCTGATAATCAGCAGCAAGATTTTGAATTGAGATATATCGAGGCAAATGAAATTTTTGATGAATTGCAAAAAATTAGTAATTTAAAAGATTTGAATTTGCATCTAAAAAAGTATAATCATTTTTATAAGAAATTTATGGAAACAAAAGATAAAGAAATATCAGAAAAATTCAGGAAATTCGAGATAGATAGCGGTTGGACAGTCTATGTGGGAAAAAATTCCGAGAATAATGATGAACTTACTTTCCGTTTTGCGAAGCCCCAAGATTATTGGTTTCATATACGTGGAGCAAGTGGTTCGCATACTGTATTGAAAGGAAATCAGAATATTACTCCTCCCAAAGACATTATCAAAAAAGCCGCATCAATCGCAGCATATTATTCATCACAAAGAAATGCCAAATACGTGCCTGTGGCGTTCACTCAGCGTAAATATGTTCGCAAACCCAAAGGAGCAAATCCCGGTGCAGTATCCGTTTCAAAAGAAGAAGTAGTAATGGTCGAACCTGGCTTACCCAAGGGCGAACCAATCGAGTGATAATGATACGAACCTTCCATAAGTTAGTTATGAATATTGCTTTGCCCAATATACATCACCATAAGATATTTATAAATAAACTAATAATATAACATTATAATTTTCGACTATATATTAGGAAATTATAATTATGAAAAGGTTGAGGCATTCAAAGCAAAAATAAGAGAAATGATATCAACAATCACAACTTATGGAGATTAAGATTGCGAGAAAGTATCTTGTTATTTTAAATTTATTTAGGATTTTTCTTTCAGGCAGAAATGTATTATAAAGAAAATAAATATGTCCATCACCATTGATACCGAACCTTTAGAAGGCATTTTTTCCAATAGATCTTCTGGATTGCTCATTACATCCCGAACGGCAAAAATGACTTCTGAGACAACCCCTACATAACCTGAATGCAATTGATTCATTTCATTCATATTGGTAAAAAATATTATATCATCTCGGCGACACGCATTTTGGCGCTTCGAGATCGAGGATTATTATGAATCTCTTCATTATTCGGAAGAATTGGCAATTTTGTGATAATTTTCAGTTTTGGCACATTACTTGCTAAATTATCTTCGATTTTGTATTTATTCACGTGAGCTTTTGGTGCAGAATGTTCTTTGAAAAAGTTCTTAACAATTCGATCTTCAAGCGAGTGATAGGAAATAACAACGATTCTACCGTTTTTCGCAATAAATGGTAAAATGCAATCGAGCAAATTTTCCAATTCTTGCAATTCATTATTGATTGCAATGCGTATTGATTGAAAAACTCGTGAAAGAGTGTCCGTGAGCAAGCTATGCGGAACGCATTGGCTCACAATTTCGCGTAGATCGAAAGTAGTAGAAAGAGCTTTGCCACGGCGGACTTCGACTATCCGCCGCGCAATTTTGCGAGAGAATGGCTCTTCTCCATACTGCCACAAAATTCTCTCAAGCTCTTCTTGTGTTGCTGAATTCAGCAGGTCTTTTGCTGTTTTGCCTTCGGGAATGAATCTCATATCCAATTCCGACGACATTCGATAGCTAAAACCCCCCAGTTCGCTATCTATTTGTTTGGATGATACACCCAAATCAAGCAAAAGGCCTGCAATTTTTCCGTATCGTTCAGCTATGCTGCATGCCTCCAAATAACTCTCATTATAGAGTTGCAATCGTGGTGGAACCTGCGATAATTCCTTGGCAAATCGCTCTCGGCAATGTTCAATCGCATCGGGATCTTTATCAAATGCTATCACGCAACCCTTATTGCCGATTCTTTCGAGAATTGCACTTGTATGGCCACCCCCACCAAGTGTCCCATCAATATATATCCCATCGGGATCATTTATCAAAAAACTAACTGCTTCTTCTTTTAATACAGGTAGATGATAATTTTTATCTTTCAATTTCCACTTTATATTTATTTCCTTGTCATAACTTCTTCGGAAATTTCATCAAACTCTTTTTCATCCCTCGATGCAATATAGTCTTTCAACTTCTGAGGGTTCCAGAATTCTAAATGGTCCAGAACACCAAGTATTTCCACTTCATTTGAAATCTTCGCGGGTTCTAAATATTTCTGCGGAATACTCAATCGCTGTTGACCATCTAATTGCACTTCTGTAATATCCATCAGATAACGTCTAAGAAAGAATATATCCTTCTCAGCAAATTGATTTAGCGATTTTAACTTTCTCTCAATTTCTTCCCATTCATCCTTTGGATAAGCATATATGCATCCGTTTCTCCCCATATTCAACATAAATGTCTCACTTGCTTCACTGGATAACGACCTAAGCATACGAGCAGGTATTTTCACACGCCCCTTGCTATCTATCGAATATATTTCACTACCCTTGAAACTTGACATTTCGTTTCTGCACTATTAATAAATACAAATATAATAATTATTTGGGAAATTGTTCCACTTTATATATTTTTTTTGGGATTTTCTCCCACTTTTTTACAAAATTATAAAAAATCATAAAATATTTATCATTCCATAACTATGTATTAATTTTGTAACAAAAAAATATGAATAATTCCTCCAAAATCTTAAATTTTTCTTTTAAAAGAGTATTTTCCTATTTTCTGTTTTTGATTGTTCTTTGGGGACAAACATCAGAATTGCTTCATTCTCAAATTATTTCAAAGACAAATGGGCTAATACTTTTACGCGGATGGTTGCTCGATACTGACACAAAAGCACCAATCGAAGCTGATATCCGTATTGAAAATGAAGAAGGGAAGGCTTTTAAAATATCATCAAATTCTCTTACAGGAAAATTTGAACAAATACTCGAAAGCGGTAAAACATATAAAATTCGGGTGAATGGAAATACTATTCTTACTAATGAATTCACTATCAGTTTCCCACAAGTTGAAAATTACGCTGAACAGACCGATACATTTTATGTTAAGCAATTGAAGATAAACCGCGTAATTGACGAATTGGATATTTTCAAGGCAAATTCATCAGAATTGACTGATAATGCTCTTCAAATTCTTGATGACCTCAATAAAAAATTGCGATTTAATCGAGATCCGGATTTTTTCATTATCATCACCGGATGCGATAGCAAGAATGCTTTCACTCAAATTATTAAATCGCAAACAAAGAAAAAATCGAAATCACAAACAAATCAAACAAAATTTGACCAAGTCGGGTTTGAAAAATTACTTGCAAATCGCAGAGAAATATTGCAAAATAAAATTGCAAACTATGACCAATTGCAAAATCGAATTGAAATAAAAACAGATGCTTCAGCGGACTGCAATAATAACCCGAATGAAGCATTATTAATTGTCAAACATATTACAACCCGAATGAAATGAAAAAAACCTTTGAATTATTATTAGTTTCGCTTTTTCTTATAAATTGTGCGATGGCGCAAGAAAGCACGGAATATGCGACTGACACGTTGCACGCAATCTCAGCAAAAAGAGATACTTTTTGCTTTAAATATACTTTTTATCCAAAAGACACATTGATTTACAAAGTATCTTCACTGGATAGTATTTTGCAAGGATTAGAAGAGCCTTTTTTTAAAGAACGTGAGGAGAAATTGCAAGTTGTCTGCGATTCAGTTGATAAAAAGATGAATTATTATTTGCATCTGGAATTGCTAGAATCAGAAACAAAAGAATGGAGTAGCAAGGAGGATACTGTCAGACGAAATTCATCAGTATGGATAGGAAAGCAAATTTATCTTGTGATCGATTCGCTTGGCAATCGATTGAAGGAAAGGAATTCTGATACAACCCATATTGCATCAACATTGGGAGGCATATTCCAACCATATTTATTTTTCCCACTGAAAGAGAATTGCAAGAAAATAAAGCAATCATGGCTAATCAAAACGCAAGACACATTATTTGAAAACGCTTATCCTCCAGGATCTGTTGATCAGACTTCCCTATTCAGATTGAAGGATACTCTTAATTCGGGGATTGATTCAAGTTTATTGATTACTTTTGTTAAAACAGCAAAGGGGTATTATGGATTAAATAATTCAGAATTTAATTTTATAATTGATGCCAAAATCAATAGCTATGGTGAGTTAATATTGGGCTTATTTGAAAAAATTCCCAAAGATTATACAGCAACGCAAGAATTGAAAATGCAGATGAAGTATCCCGATGGTAAGGAAATTCCAATTTGGCAATATACTACAATTCGATATACAATATTACAACTTAAGCGTTCCCAAAATGAACCTGACGAGACAATTAATCAAATACGAAGATAGAAATTTTCTCGCAATTATAATTTTTGGAAATCGAATTTAGGATATCCTTTCACACCTTTATCATTATAAAATGCTACAAAGTGCAATTTATAGATAAATCCATTGACACTTTGAATAATATACACTTTATTGGGCAAAACTGAATAAACTCCTTTACTAAGATCATACCATTTCCAATCGCTTCCAATTACATTCAATTTATTTGACAATTGCAAACCTTTGACATCTTGGTAAGTAATTTCATCGAAAGGTTTGCTTGTATCCAGAATAGCTTTAACTAATCGCGAATTGATTAATGCACCGGTCACACCATACCAAGTGGGCACACCATCATTTGTATATAAGAGCTCAGAATATCGAGTGAAAAGCAAATCCCATTGATTATAATCGGGTTGGATTGAAAGAACTTTGCCGGAATCATTAAAACTCAATTGGATGAAATTTTTGGATGGATTGATAGGAATTTCAATTTGCACATCATTGCTTCCATCAAGGTTTGAAAATCTTACATAATATGTGTTGTTTTCAAGTCCAAGTATTTGGAACTTTCGGAAACCTGTGTGTTTGCCACGCTCGTTTGTGCCTCTATCGATTATATAAATTTCCTGCTTCGAGATTGCTTCGTTGGGTTTCAGTTCTTCCCACCAAGTTCCAATAGCAGTTGAATCAAGCACTCCTGCGGGATTATCATATTGCCATGAGTCTGTTGCAATCCCCGCAGTATCATTTGCCGAAACCTCATCGAATTTTACCTTGTGAGTGTTCAGTACTCGCATCATTCTTGCACCATTGAGCTTAATTGCAAAAGTATCAGGAATACAGGAAAATTCAATATCCCAATCAATAAAAAGATTAGAAGAAACCACTGAATTTGATTCCAAACTATAAAAAACTTGATTTGGATATAAACTTCCCATCTCAATTGAACCCGTTGCAACATTCCCTCTTTCGTGTGGTTGGACAGGATGTTCAGTGGGAATGCAAGATATGAGAACAAAATTTATTAAAAACAAAATGCCAATTATCTTTTTCATATTTTTTTAAATTAAATAAATATATATTTTAAATAAGCAAAACAGGTATTACTATTCATATTCATTTTTGGGGATTATTTAATATTTATTTTGACCGAAGCAAAGAAAGTGCGACCCCATCCAATCGGTAAAGTAGTTGTTCCTGAAGTATGAGCTCCTTCAAATGTTGCAATATTTTGCTTAATTGAAGTGACATTAAATAAATTTTTCCCACCAATTTGCAGTGTTAAAAGGTTGCTCAAAAATGATTTATGGACTGATATATCCAAGGTATTATAGCTCTCAATATCATACTCAATAATTTGGTTATTATCTCCAAGACCATAACCGGGCATTTTCCCTGTATATTTATAGAATGCTGCTAATTGAATATCCCACAATGGCAATTGATAAATTAGATTTGCTTGGAGCTCAGGTGAATAAGTAAAAACAGGCATATTCAAGCTATCTGAATAATCATTGTATCTGCCAATATAAGAAAATCCCACCTGTAATGAAAGTCTATTTGTGTAATAATTAGCCGTCAAATTAGTTCCCAGTGTTTTGTATTTTCCAACATTCACATTTGAATATTTAGTATCTTGAATGAAAGCAAGCGTAATAAGGTTCCGAATATCATTATAAAAAAATGAAGTGCCTATATCAAGAATAGAATTTTCGAATGGCAGTTTATAATTCAAGGAAGCATTCCACGCATCAGAATTTTCAGCAGAAAGGTTTGGATTGCCCCAAATATTATGATTTGCATCCACAAACATAAAATATAATTCCTTCAAAGTGGGAGCGCGAAATCCCTTGGCATAACTTGCGCGGAATGCAAAGTGACGCAATATATCCCACTTGATATTAACAGCAGGCACAATTGGCGCATGATAATTAGTATTATAGATGAATCGCACAGATGGTTGAATTTGCAAATTTTGGAAGGGCTGCCACCCAATGCTTCCATAAAGTGCATAATCACCAATTTTTTTAGTATTTCCTTCGATGCGATTCCCTATATTAGTTTCGTAATTCAAATCGGTTCCAATCAGGAAACTATACTTCGAATTAGGATCATCCATACTATATGTAGATCGAATTAGATAATTATCGAAGGTTGTTGTATCGTGGTCCTCGGGATTGCCTGAAATCACTTTATCCAAAGTAGTCAAATCCATATAATATGTATTCTTTTTTCGATTATAATATGAAAAATCGAACAAAGTATTCCAATATTTATAATTGCCAACTGTTGCATTTAAGAATAGCGAATTGGTTAAGCGATTGGTTCTGTATTCATCGTCGAGGGCTTGCTCTTTATATGGTAGCCATGGTTCCCCACGATTTAGGATATATTCATTAAAATATTGCAACGAATAACGAACTTTCACATTTTTAAAATCATGGCCAAGTTTAAAATTGCCAAAATATTGTATTTTGGGATTCCACTGTTTATTTCGAGAAGTATCAACGGTCGAATATCCCCCAAAAAAGTTGCGCCCACCTGAAGCAAGGAAATTATAATTATTTAAATTAAATCTTAAATTGCCATCAAAGTTGACTTGATAGACACTTTCATAATAACCATTTGCATCAAATTGCATTCTATCGGACACGGGATCTTGAGTGATAATATTTACTACCCCACCAAGGGCATCTGTCCCATAAATTGTGCTCATCGGTCCTTCGATAATTTCAATTTTGGAGACATTGTTCATACTAATTTGGCTTAAATCGATATTGCCTTCAAGCCGACCAATTACGGGAACGCCATCGACCATTACCTTCACATTCTGTCCCGATAATCCATTGATTGACATTGAACTGCCAAGTATATTATCCTGTCCAATTCTTATGTTCAATTGTGTGTTCATCAAATCGCGCAGATTAGTCGCTGCTTGGGAGGAAATTCTTTCTTCGCTAATTATATGAACGGGATAAACTGAATTAGAAACAGATTGAGGGGAAAATTGCCCCGTTGTGACAATCTCATCGAGAATAATCGCAGTGGGTTCAATATACAATTTATGGTTATTGCTTCCATCAAGTGTGTCAAAAGTGTATTTGTATCCAACATAAGAAACGATAATTGCTTGCTTACCCTTGAAGGGAAAAGGAACTTCGCCCTTTATGTTCGTTTTATCTACGTATGTATTTTTAATGGTTTTTCCTTCAAGAGAAGTGAAATGCACTGTTGCAGAAGCTAGTGGTTTTTTGGTGTTTCCATCAAGGATAGTTAATTTACCCTGGGCATATATCAATGTTGGGAAAAACATTAAAATAGTAAAAATTAATTTTTTTGTCATTACTAAAATCTTTGAAATGCAATTTTACAAAATTACTAAAATCTTTAAAAAGAGTATAAACTCTAATATTTCCATGAATTGCTTTTGCGATAGGTTTAATCAAGTGCTGTAATCAAATCACACTGCTGTTTCAATGTTAGCGGGGCAGATATTTTTAAGATAAAGAATTTTATAGTCATCCTAAAAGAAATATCAGGAAATATTCCGTTGAATCAGGCAATTTAGAGGCAAGTTCTAAACCTGCCCCACCAACTAATTTACTTATTTTCCAAGCCGAATTTATATTTTTTGTCAGTTTGCAGAAGCCGAATTGCAAAAAATAATCCAAATAATCCAAGTGTGGCAAACATCAGCATTGTCCAAGTATAATCCAAAGGTAATGAATTAGCGATATTATATTTATTCGTTTGGTCGAGTATTGAACCTGCAACTATGGGAAATGCCCATAATCCAAGGTTTTGCAATGAAGTCATAAATCCATAGGCAATACCGAGTCTCTTTTCTTCCACAAGAAATGCGACGCTGGGCCACATAGCTGCGGGAACAAGCGAAAAAGCAATCCCAAGAATAAACATTGGCACATAAGGTGTGATGGTAGTCAATGCAAGAGTTAAATGAGCAATTATTAATAGAAGTGCCCCAAATATCATAACACTTGCACGCTTTCCAAATTTATCAACCATCCCTCCGAAAAGCGGTGTGAATATTATAGTACCCCAAATAATCAAGCTTGCTAAGACTCCACTCCATTCTAACGTTAGTCCAAATTTGTTATGAAGCATATCTGGTAGGAAAGATTGGAAAGGAAATACAGCAGAATAAAATGTGACGCACAGAATTATCACAAATATAAATGCACGATTTTTGAATAAAATTCTTATATCACTAAAAGTAGATTTAAAGCTAAATGACTCAGTCTCCGCAATAGTGTCGTCGTTTTGGCTTGAGAATGCACGCTTATCAATTCCAAGATATATCATGAAACTCA
>DIEP01000029.1:7677-13285 GCA_002418685.1 Ignavibacteria bacterium UBA5771 | reverse complement strand
GATTAAGGCAGCAGCTGTGCCCAACCGTGCGATTGCAATATTTAGAGCAAAAGCCAGAGCAAGTTCCTTACCCTTGAACCATCGCACAAGTATTTTATTTATTACAATAATACTTGTCTCAGCGCCCAATCCGAAAAGCAATCTGCCAAACATTAGCATCTTTACTTCGGGCGAATATTGAGGTAAAAAGCTCCCCATAAAATTATACAAAATTGGTATGGATTTGTATATTCCGCTTGGTGCGAAAGCAAAGAATAAGGAGCCAATAAAAGTTAGCCCCACAAATAGCATCCCTGTCTTGCGAATACCCCACTTATCAAGGATAATACCACCAATCAATGCCATCAATAAAAATGTATTCGGGAATGAATAGAATGAAACTATCACTCCATAATCTGTGTTAGAAAACCCCAAATCTGTTTGCATTAATGATTTTATGGATGACATTGCGTCATAGACATAATAATTAGCAAACATCATCAAGCTCCCAAACACAAGAACAACCCAACGCATTGATGCAAATTGTTTCCCGATTGCAAGATCGGGATCATAATAGGTATTATCGCTCATTAGTTGAAAGAATTAAAATATAAATTTTCAAAATTATCAAAATTTAAGGGATTATTTACTTCTTATTTTTTAGGAGCATTTTTTTGATGGATTCAAGCGTCTTTTTGTCATCGCTTTGGTAATGTTCAAGAAGTTCTTCGCGGTTGAATTTTGAAACATCTTTGGATAGAGCTGATGGAGGATTTTGAGATGGGGTGCTTTCTTGGAGGTTTCGACTATCGGGTTCAGCCATTGGTTTTATTAAGTCAATATTCTCAAACTCCTCTATACTATCTTCACCTTTGGCGATTTGCATAAGCTTCTCCCTGCCAAATACTTCAATAAGTCTATCATAAATTGTAGCGCGTGTAAAAGGTTTGGAAATGAAGCCTGCACTGCCATTCCTAACTGCTAATCCCAAATTTTCTGTATCAGAAAGGGCAGACACAACAATGACAGGAATACCTTTTGTAGATTTGATAGTTTTAAGCACTCGGAGAGTTTGAATACCTGATAATTCGGGCATAAGTATATCTAAAATAATCAAATCGGGATGATGCTCGACAGCAAGAGCAATGCCGTCGAATCCATTATTAGCAAATAGCACATTCTTAAATCCATAACTTTGCAAAGACTTAGATAATATTCTTTGCATCCAAATATCATCATCCACTATCAAAACCGAATATTCTGCCATCTACTACATTTTTATTTAATTATTACTATTTTGATTATCGGCTTTTTTACTTTCTAGTTTATTTTTTAAAATGATTGAGTTATTTGAAATCGCTTCTTTTAATTGACTAACGTCAGATTTTGATGCAAGTTGATTGAGCGACACTATTTTATCGTAAATTTCCTTACGATAAATTGGAATATCTTTTGGTGCTTCGATTCCAATTCTGATTGTGCCACGATCAGAACTTAGAATTGTAATGACAATATTATCTCCAATAATTAATTTTTCTCCTATCTTCCTTGATAAACTAAGCATTTCAATCCATTGCCTTTTTATTGAGAATAAAATCTGTTGCATATTTCTCGGTAAGAATGATTATTTGCTTGCCTTCCAAATCAGTCACATCAAGAATCAAGGGAGCTTTCATATTTGCAGTTATATTGCCTTTTTCATCTTGGAGCGTGATGATAAGAAAAAGTACGTGTTTTTCGGGGTCAAGATCTTGCATAATTGAATAGGCGGGGTCAATATAATATGGACTTAATATCGGAAAGCCAATTGAGGGATCATCAATCGCGAGCAACCATTTGAATGGTTCAGTTTCTTCCTCATTTATTATGATAAATCTATGCAAATCTTCAAATCCATATAGCCCATCTTTAAAATTGAAAATACTAGATTTATCAATTTCAAGTTCGCCAAATTGCTTGGTGCTAATCTTTATGGAATCGGTTTTTTCAATATCTTCCATATTTTGTTCTATAATTTATGCAAATTTAATACAAAAATTTAATACAATTTATAAAAATAGCAATAATTACGCCAAATTTATTTTAATTCTCGGGTATTTGATGCTGTTTTTGGTGTTAAATTTGTTACGGTAATTTCCACTCGCCTATTTTTTGCTCTACCTTCGGGTGTCAGATTATCACTTATGGGACGTTCAGGACCAAATCCACGGATAATTACGTTCTTTTCGGGCACTCCGCTTTGAATAAGATAATATCCAACGCGCAATGCTCTATCCACAGATAAATGCCAATTGGATTCATATTGAAATGTATGGATTGGTTGCGAATCTGTGTGCCCATCAATGGATATTTCAAACGGGACATCCTTCAAAATCGTGGCAATGGTATCAAGCGCGGGATATGAGCTGCTTTGAATATTTGCTCGTCCCGATTGAAATAAAAACACTTCCGGCAAAATCACAGTCATCGAATTCTGATCTTGTCTTATTTGGATTGTGCCATTTGATAAGTAATTTTGCAATTTCTTTTGCGTTTCAGAATATATTTGCTCGATGTTCCTTGGCTTATTTTGATTAAATTCAGGAGCAGGCAGAACACCCTTCGAACCATCCAATTCGCCTTTTCCACCTGATAATACTGAATTTGACTTTTGGTCGAAAATTTGCGATAAAGCTCGCGAGACCTCTTTGAATTGAACAATATCAACTTGCGAAGCCGCATAAAGTATCACAAACAAGCCCAGCAAAAGAGTTATCAAATCTGCATAAGTCAATAAATAACGGTCAGGACCCGTATTATGCTCTACGTCTTCCGTTTGTTTGAAAAGATTTTTTCTTTTCCTTCTATTCAATTTTTATCCCCTTGGAGAATGTCCATAGAAATAATTCCTCAAATATTTATTTTTTGCTTTTTGTTCGCTCAGTGATACTTTAACAATACCCCCAATGACAATTCCCACAATTACCCTTTTTAGCTTCATAACTTCATCTAAATTACTAAAATGAAAAATTTAAAAAGACAACATTAATTTTTCAACCGCGTTGAATTCTCCCGAGCGCATTTCCAAGATATACATACCACTTGGCAAGTCCGAAACCGAACAATTAATTTCATATTTACCTGATTTTAAATAACTTGAAACTATCTCTTTCTGAATTATTCCAAGAGATGAGATTAAACGAATTTCAGTGTAGCCATTTAAACCCACTGAAAAATCGATATGCAAGTTGCCACCACTCAAAGGATTCGGAGCAATTTTCTCAAGGTTATAATCCACTGAGCTAATCACAATCTGCCGTAATGTGTCGATGCAAATTGGCAAACGCGTTACTTGCACTGATGCAGGGTTGAGATAGTCTATGCAATTATCATTGCTAATAATATTGTGTGAAATTTCGACAGTATTGGGTTTTGTTGACTTGTTAGCTTCATCTTCACGATAAGATGGGAAATAAGAAAAGAATTCGACTTCGAGGAGCTTTATTTCCCCAGAAATATTAAAAGGCATTGAGAAATCAATAACTACTTGGAAGGAATCAATATTGTTCACAAGGTCTCTCTTGCGAATGACTGAAGAAATTTTTGCATCTTCGGGCATTGCATCGCCCAATCGAATTGAATATTGATTTTGCGAAATATTCTTTACTGCAAGGAAATAATTATGATAAGCAAATTCGACTGTGAGCGATTTTGTTGATAAAAGCTCAATAGGTACAAATTTATTTAAGTAAATATCATATTTCAAAGCATTTCCTGAAGTATCTGTATTCGTCTGAATTGATAAATCCTTTTCATTATTTATCAAGCTGAAGCTTTCGCGTGCATAGTAAATCGCTGATGCTGATAAAGTGTCGGATAATGCTTTAATAGAATTCTCAAAATCTTTATAATCAATATTAATATTAACAAAATGAGTTTGCTTTTGATTATAAATTGGAGAATTAACAAATCGAGGTGAATACTGAACGAAAAAATCTAAATAATCGTTCGGATTCAATTCATAATCTTGTGATAAATCGACATCTTGATATATATAATTTTTTATATTTTTTATGGAAAAATAATTCTGCAAATCATTTGTAAGACTATATGAATTACCCTGCAAAATCACTTTCTCATTCCCATAATTTTTTAAACGCACAATGAAAGTTGTATCTGATTGAAAGCAAATTAAGGGCGTTGCAAGTTGCTCAAAATCAAGTTGATTGCGGACACCATTACCTTTAAAGATTGAAATTGCTTCCATTTTTGCATCTGAATATGTTTCCAATGTGGACTGCACTTCACCTTGAATTAAAGGCTTAAACATCACAGGCACATCAATATATTCACCGGGATGCAGGTCAATTGGAAAATTCACTTTCTCACCAAGTGAATTAAGCATATTGGACTCATCATAAGCAAAGCCATTGCTTCCAACATTCGCAAAATTATTAGAAATACTTCCTAATGGCAAAATATCAAAGTCTTGAATTTTTACTGAATCTGCATAAGTCGAATTCTGGTTTGTAATGCGAAGCATATTATAAGTAATCCCTGAGCCAATATAATGCATTCCAAAATCAATATTCTCCGTCGTAAGAACGGGAGCAACCCCAATTCCAAGAAGCTCGATTTCTAAGTTTGTCTGCAAACTTGAATGAATGCGATAGTGAAGTTTATGCAGACCTTCAACAGTTGGGTTAAATATAACGCTCAAATGACGGCTTTGTCCAACGGGTATATCTTTTAATAAATTTCCCGAATCATCAAGTAAAGTATCTAACCCCTTCAATAGTTCTTTCAAAGAATAATATTGTCCATTACGAAAAACTTGGAAAGCATCGCTTTGCAAATCCTCAATTAACTCGAATGATGATATTGATATATTTACTGAACCCGTATTTTCAAGTGTTATTGCATTATTCGGCGATGGATAAGGTGAATAAGTATAGTATGGATAATTATCATATTTTTGAAGATGGATACGCCGACGTCCCCAATTATCACCTTTTATTGCAATTTTTGGTTCAATTCCTTCACCTTGCAAAACGCATATTGGATCAATCAAACTTTCAGTGTCTGTCGAAAAAACAATTGAATCCAAATAATATCGCGTTTGTGTTGGCGTAAAAACAACAGAAAACGATGATGAATCCATTGGTGGAATGATCAATGGGTTGTTTGGATTTATTGGTTGTAAATTGTGCGTGAATTCGTTTAATGAATTATTTTTATACCCTGTAATAATCAAATTTTTTGAACCAATATTGCGAATTTTGACCAGTATTGGCATAGAGCTTCCCCCAATACTGACTTTACCAAAGTCTGCATCTGTCACTTCTATTATAGGCATTTCAACAGATGCATATACCATTGCTTTATACTTAAATCTACATCCATCATCTATACCAATTGAATCCACAAAAATACCTATCTTCTTTGCTACGAAAGTGATTTTTATAGTTCTTTCTTCTTTGGGAAATAATGGAATAGTTTTATCAAAGGGAATAGACAATTTAAATCCATAATTTGCAATTTGATCTGTGATTGATTTCAATGCAATGTCATAAAGCGTTGCAATCTGTGTGTCAGATTCATTTTTTATAATAAATATTTGTGATACAGTATCGCCAATCTTCAAATCACC
>DIEP01000029.1:0-7546 GCA_002418685.1 Ignavibacteria bacterium UBA5771 | reverse complement strand
GTAGTGCCAGGAATAAAATCATCAACGCTGAACTTGTAATTGCTGCTTTTAGCAACATCGAAATAAATTGAAGCAATCCCCGAGCATTTTGAATCATCTGTTGGATAATCTTGGATGTAAGTTTTACTATCTATAGAATTTCCTTCGCACGTTAATTGATATATAGGATTTGGGGGCATTAAATCAGCTTTCTCAAGGTCATGAATGAGCAATGATGAGGGATAACCATAGGAGTCCCAATCGGAAAAGCCATAAACATAACCCGCTATCTTTGAACTTTGCGAGCGAATCCGCCAATAACCGCTATGAGGCAAGGAAAGTGTTTTATTGAAATATTGCTCACCCGTTCCATTCAAGCTTTTATCCTTGAAAGCAATGCTTAAAGTAGTGTCAAAATCTTTCACTTTTTGCCAAGTTATATTACCATTTCCTGTATTTTCGCCAATTTCCAAATCATCAGGAATTTTGCCTGTCGAAGGTCCTTTATAAATTAAATTTATATAATTTTTATCAAATTCTGTTGCCACAGATCCGCCGGGTGTAGTAAAAGCTAATTCGTTCTGAAATTGTTCAACGGGGGTTAATGCCAGTTGGAATGGATCGCTTGTAACGCCGTCATCTTCTTGACCCGTATTGTATTGCACAACATTTATACTTTTAGAACTCGATATTACTGTCGGGAGATTATCTAATTTATTTGCTCGTATTTCAATCCAACCCTCGCCTTCTTCTCCCCAAAATGAATTAATGCGAGCATAATCATTGCCATCAATTTGAATATTTGTGCCTGGTTCTTTTGCAAAAATTCGGATAATTGAAGATTTCTTCCTTCCGAAAATTGGCGAAACTAAATATTTCTTGCCCCAAGCATTCATAGGAAGTTCTTGCTCAATCAGAAAATCGCACGCTGCCGTTTGTGATGGGACATAGGCGCAATGATTCCCCGAAATTACAGCAATGGGTTTATCAGCAAGTATTAAACTACCCCCAAGGTCAGAATATACTTCATCAGATGCTATCAACCAAACGTCCCCTTTGTTCAGAGTTGCTTCCATCTTTTTCCCTGGTGTATAATGCGAGCCATCCTTTGTTTTGATCATTGTGTTCATATTACCGCCAACAAAGAAGCTAACTTTTGTATTATCAAATGCTCCGATCACGCTTGCATAAGGAGTGAGGGAATATTGATCATAAATTGATGTTTCGCGATAACTCGAAACAATATACGCCGTCCCGAGCACTCCTGTTGGAAGAGCAAGGAAGCCATCGCTTGTTGCACGAAACCGCGTCAGTCCATAAACAATAATAGGAGCATCGGATTCCACACGGACTGCCCGTTTTTGCCATACTTGCGTCGGTAGCAATGTTTCGCGCATTCCAATACCATCTGTCCTTGTATAAGGTTGTGCTTCAGATGGCGAAAGTGCAATCGTAATTGTCGCATTTGGGATAGTAGTGCTTTTATAAAAATGGTCGACTCCGGCGCTATCTCGTGTGTAAATTCGCACTTCTGTTTGAACTTCCGACGAAATGAATAAATAAATTGAACTCTCGCTCCCCTCTTGCCGTGCGGGATGGAAAGTTAATAAGAATTCCATTCCTGAATTATTTGCACCGAGCAATTTAGGAAATTTATCTTTTAAATCATTTGTATCAATCTGCGAAAAAGAAACAATCGGGAAAAGCAATATTGAAAGGGCAAAAAGATGTTTTAAAATTTTATAAGGATTGGCTTTCATTTTGAAAAACTTAAAGATTTCAACTTAATTGATATAAAAATAATATAAAGTAATACAAAAATAATATAAAGTAATACAAAAATAATATAAAATTAATAAATAAAAGAAAATGGACGTTTCTTTTCAAAAATTGATATTGATCTATAAAAAATTTATATAAGTATTTTTTTAAAAAAAAGACCTTCATATTAAATAATTTCTTTGTAGTTTTGTTTAAAAAAATAAGCACAATTTATAAAAACAAAAATTCGTAAATACTTTATAAAAAAGCAAGGTAATTTTGGGAATCGATATTGGAAAGAAAGATTTAATTTGAAAAAAATTTTGTTTATTTTAATTTAATTTTTTAAACATTATACTCGGGCAAAATAGAATTAAAAATATATAAGTAATCCTGATTATTCCCCTGACAAGTAATTGAATGAGGAATATTCAGTAATATCAATACTTATAAATATTTATTAACAAAAAAAGGTGCAATTATGAAAGCATTAGTTTATCACGGAGAGCACAAAATCGCTCTCGAAGAAAAACCAAAACCAAAAATTGAAAATACAACTGACGCAATCGTGAAAGTTGTAAAAACCACTATTTGCGGGACTGATTTAGGGATATATAAAGGTAAGAATCCTTATATGAGAGACGGTATTATACTTGGTCACGAAGGAATTGGAATTATTGACGAAGTTGGAGAGGGCGTTTCTCAATTCAAAGTAGGAGACAAAGTTTTAATCTCCTGTATTACTTCTTGCGGTTCCTGTGAATATTGCAAAAAGCAGCTATACTCTCATTGTGAAAACGGCGGTTGGATTTTAGGGCATATGATTGATGGTGTTCAAGCCGAATATGTGAGAATACCCTATGCCGATAACAGCTTATACAAAATCCCTGAAACCATAAATGACGAAGTAGCGGTAATGTTGAGCGACATTTTACCAACTGGTCACGAAATCGGTGTGCAATACGGAAACGTTAAACCCGGCGATGCTATTGCTATCGTAGGAGCAGGTCCGGTAGGAATGTCAGTTTTATTAACTGCACAATTCTATTCGCCTGCCATCATTATAATGATTGACTTAGATGAAAATCGCTTAGAAATGGCAAAGAAATTAGGGGCAACACATACGCTTAAACCTACTGACGACATAAAAGAAAAAGTAGCTAAAATTGCGGGCAAGGATGGTGTAGATGTCGCCATCGAAGCGGTTGGTCTGCCACAAACCTGGGATACTTGTCAAAAAATTGTGAAACCAGGTGGACATATTGCTAACGTTGGTGTTCACGGTAAAAAAGTAGATTTTGAAATCCAAGATTTATGGATTAAAAACTTAACCATTACAACAGGTCTTGTAAACACCAATACAACACCAATGCTAATGAAAGCGGTTGCAACAAACAAATTACCCGTTGACAAACTGATAACACATCATTTCAAGTTGACTGAAATTGAAAAAGCTTACGATGTGTTTTTAAATGCAGAAAGAGAAAAGGCAATGAAACTCATAATAAATGTTGCCTAAAATCTTAAAGTTAACAATGGCTATAAGTAATAAGGGTTTTGCTTTTCGCGGGTTAGTTTCCACTTTAGGAAATTTCCGCTGAATTATTACAACGAAAGGCAAACCCCAAGCCATTTTTAGCAAAATAAAAAAAATGCAAAAAAAAAGAAAATAAATCGCTTATATATTTAGTAAACTTTACTAATTTCGTGATTTATAAAAACAAAAATTTGTAAATACTTTATAAAAAAGCAAGGTAATTTTGGGAATCGATTCTTTTACAAAATGATTATGATATTAGAACGATACCAGAATTATTAGGACATAACAATGTGGGGAAAAATGATTTATTCACATGTGATTAAATAAGATGGGAAGGGTGTAAGAAGTGCAGCAGTTTTTAGATTAGGTCGTCGATTGGAGCAAAAAAATAATAATAGAAAATAGAAAATTATATATAAAGTATATAATAACAAACAATTAATTAAAAATAGATGCATGAGATTTTATTAAACGAAAGTAATTTATAATATTAAACATAGGAGTCAATTATGAACAAGTTCTTTCATCATAGTTCTGTTTTTGCACTTATTCTCGTAGTTTCTTTCATATTTACTAGTTGCGCAACTCTGTTTAAAGGTTCAACAGATACTGTTTCATTTTCTTCTGATCCAAGTGACACAAAGGTTTATGTTAATGGAATTTTTCTAGGGACAACGCCTTTTCAGATAGAATTAAAATCCAATCATTCTTATACAATTGAGTTCAAGAAAGAGGGTTATGGAACTAAAACTGTTCTATTAAATAATTCAGTTGGTGCTGGATGGATTGTTTTAGATATTTTCGGTGGTGTGATTCCGGTTATTATTGATGCTGCAACTGGAAATTGGTATAATTTAGATCAAGAACACATAAATGCTATTCTTGAACAACAACAATCCCGATAAATAATGGTGTAACCTACTGAAATGGCATTTTGTTGACGGGAGTGAACGAAAGGTAGTTTTACTTGTAGCGTTGGATAAACCCAATTATGGTATGGAATCAATGCATCAGCTCGATTCACTGGAAATGAATATTACGGTGAAGACAACAATGTTCATCGGATTAGTACTTTTGAATGGATTGACCACAAACAATTAATTAAAAATAGCTGCATGAGATTAGGTAGTCATGAAGAGCAACAATTGGTATATTCATTAGGACATATAATCTTATGTTAGCTGTACTAATAATATTTTGAGGTGAGAATGAAATATATTTTTAATAATATTGAGTATGATTTATCAATTACAAAAGAAGATTTTGGAGAAATTGAAGTATCAGATGAATTACTAGATTATATTAATACTAATATTGCAGTTCTATTAAGAATGGGCAACAATTTAGAAGGCGACTTTTATAATAAATTTATTGAATTATTTAAGAATAAGGAAGGTGCACAGAGTTTTTTACATGAAATAATTAAAAAAAAGACCGAATTGATTAGATCAGATATTCTACCAAAATTTATTTCAGTTGAAAACCTTAACTTCTTGTGTGGTAACGGTTGCTCTATTTATACTGGCTCTAAGCATATTAATGAAAATGACGAAGCAGATTATAAAAATATATTATCTTCTTTCGATTTTGGAGATGATAAAAAATCAACCATCATTGATAAAATTCATCAACTAGTTGAAGAAAGACCAGAAATTGCATTAAACAAACTTATTGAGATCCAATCGTTTTATGAGAACATTTGTAACAATAAGAAGGAATCAGAAAAATTATCTGACTTAATTCAGAATGTTAAGAATAGTTTTCTCCATGAATTTATTTATAAAGTTAATTACGGAAATAATTCCCTTCACAAAAAGTTTATAAAAAAAATACTTTCTAGAGACACAACTTTAGGGAGGATAAAAATATTCACACTGAACTATGATTTACTCTTTGAAAAAACTGCGGAAGAGCTAGGCTTTCTTGTAAATAATGGCTTCATTGGTTTTCAAAACAGAATCTTTGATCCTTCTAGTTTTAATCTAGATTATCATTTATTACAAAATAGCGGAGCGAAAAAAATAAACAAAAGCTTTAATCTCGTGAAACTTCACGGATCAATTTCTTGGTTTGAAGATGAAAACAAACCACCATATGGATTAGTAGAAAGGCAAATTCTAGTAAATAATGATATCAAAATAAATGATGAATCAGTACAAATAATTTACCCCATACAGAATAAAAAGAAAATATCTTTGGATTTGCCATACAGTGAATTATTCAGATATTTCGTAGATGAAATCAATAAACCAAAAACAACACTAATTATAATAGGTTATAGCTTTTTAGATGAGCACGTTAACGATATAATTTTAAATGCTTTGTCTAATCCAGATTTTAATTTAGTCATATTTTCCTTCGATGACATTGATAATAATGACAATGTATTCTTATCAACAATTTATGAGCAAAGTAAAGAAGATAATCGAATTACTATTTTTACTGGAAATATTCTTGGTGATTTCGAATATATTCTGAAGTATTTATTGCCAAGCATTGAAGAAAAAGAACCTTTAGACATAGTATTCAGTACATTCAAAAAACTATTCAAAGCAAACAAATAATATGGTTGAAAAAGATTGTAAAATTGGAAGAATTGTAAAAATCAGTGGCCTTGAAATACTTTTTGAGATTAATGATTTAGATATTAGTAAAATTTCTATCCAGTGGAACTTCAAAGATTACTTGATTTCTATACAAAAATATGTTTTTTCGTATCTACCAAACAATAAAAAGATTATTGCCCGTGTAACCAAAATTTGGGATAAGGAAACGTTTGGCGAAACAAATATTTATTCCAAAAATAACAGCAAATATTTGGCAGAAGCTCACCTAGTGGCTATCTACGATGATTATAATAGTAAACTTGAATATGGAATAAATACATTCCCAATAATTGGTAAGGATATATTTGCACTACCCTCATCTATTTATCAAAAATTCTTGAAATCAAACTCATTATATAATATTGAAATTGGTAATAGCTTCATTGATAGTACTCTTAAAATATTTGCAAATCCAGATATTCTATTTGGAAAACATCTTGGAGTTTTCGGAAATACTGGAACTGGTAAAAGTTGTACTGTTGCTTCTTTAATTCAAGGAATTAAAAGAAGGTTAATTGACGAAAATAATAATCCAGTAAAAACTAAACCAAAAATTATAATCTTGGATCCGAATAAAGAGTATAAGGATGCATTTTTAGACTCTGAATTCACTGTAAAACGGATAAGTAAAAATGAATTAAAATTACCACACTATTATTTGAACTACACTGAGTATTATAAANNAGTCAAGGTGTACAAGCTCCTGTATTAAAAGAAGCTATTGATGCTTTGAAAGATGGAAATGTTAAATTTTCATTAAAGAATTTAGAGTCTAAAATTGTCGAAATAATTAACAAAAAATCCAACCAGAAAGAATATAATTATAATCAGTGGTATGGTTGGTGCTCAACAATGATCAATAGAATTCAGCAGATTGTAGAAGATGAAAGAATAATTGGAATAATAGATTCTGACAGAAATACGGTTAATGAAATATTTGACAAAAATGATGAGTCTGAAATTATCCTGATTGAGGCTGACTTCGATAGAGATGAATTAGATATAATTATGTTTTTATTAAGCAAGCTAATTTATAAGCAAACTACTATTCTTCGTGAAACTAACTTGCTTAATATTTTATTAGTATTTGAAGAAGCGCATAGATATATAAACGAAAATGACATCAATGATTACTCTTTAGGTAATTATTATATTGAACGATTAGCAAGAGAAGGAAGAAAATTTGGTATCGGAATAATTATTTCCAGTCAAAGACCATCTGAACTTTCTAAGACAGTTCTTTCACAGTGTAACTCTTATATTATTCATCGTATCACAAATAGAAATGATCTTGATTTTATTAATAAAACACTTAGTAGTGGAAATACAGAATTACTTAATATTATTCCTGGACTAGAAAGACAATATGCGGTTATTATTGGCGAAGCTTTTAATTACAGTGATATAATAAAAATTAGCACAGCCTCACCAACACCAAACAGTGCCGATCCAGAGGTAATTAAAAGTTGGTTAAACGAATAAGTACATCTAACTAGTCAATCAACCCGGCAACCGTTTTCGCATTCGGTCGTCAGACTCCGTTAGATATTTGGCTGAACGGCAAGGCGTCGAGTGGCTGGCTCTCACGGTAGGAAATTACCGCTGAATTTTTCCAACGGAAGGCAAAGCCCAAGCCATTCTTAGAAAAATAAAAAAATGC
>DIEP01000140.1 GCA_002418685.1 Ignavibacteria bacterium UBA5771 | reverse complement strand
CTTCTGGAATTTTGAATTTATTACTAATAAATTTCAACAATTGCATAAGATACTCCTGAACTTGCTGGAACACGGACAATTTTAATTATTACAAAATATTTTATTTAAAGAAATTTTTCACTTCGCCTTGTTTTACCATTGCGAAGGAGGAGAGAACCCGCTGTTTGTTCAAATATGAACCGCGTTCCATTTTCAGGCTGGGTTTGCGATTTGCGTGTTATTCCGCTTTATAGAGACACGGAATTCCGTCTCTCTATCATTCTTCAGAATAACAAGGGGTCAAGCAATACCCCGCCTATGCTTAATGAATTTCAACTCGTGATTAAAAATAAATAATCTTATCTTACAAAAACTATTTCTATAATGTAATTTGCTTTTTCTTTTGAATTGTGTATCACTCGCTCTTTTGATACAATAAAAATATGCTCGCAGTGCTGTCTTCAAGCTATAATGACATAAAGCCAGTTCTATGCCCGTTTCCAGATTTATTGCAATATGATTTTTCTCACCAATCATACTTTTTTTGCTTTTGCAGATTTCTTCTTGACTAAATTAGCAAATTATATAATACAAAATACAAATGAAAAGAATGTTACAACTTGAAGTGATTTTTTAGATTCCTTCACTTTGCTTGGAATGCCGATTTACCACGTCATTTCGAATACGTATTCAAGTGGTGCAATCCCCAAATCATTGCTGCAATTATTTGCAGAATTAATATAAAATGAACAATTACGTTTCTAAATAAATTAATTATTGCAATTTTAGATTGAATAACAATATTAAAAATATAAATCGAGAATTCCTTTACTGCGATTTGGGATTGATTGATTATCAAGAAGCATGGGACTTGCAGGAGCTCATTTTAAGCAGACGAATTGAGAATAAAATTCCTGATGTCCTTCTTTTATTGGAGCATCCGCACACCTATACTTTTGGAAAAACTTCCCATAAAGAAAATCTAATTGCTTCGGAAGAATTTTTGACCAAATATCAAATCAAAACATTTGAAATAGATAGAGGTGGAGATATTACATATCACGGACCCGGACAAATTGTTGGCTATCCGATAATAAATTTAAGCAATTGGGCGGAGGATTCCCATAAGTATTTGCGGGCACTTGAAGAAATAATCATTAATGTATGCTCCCATTATGGAATTCAAGCGGACAGATTTCCACCGCACACAGGAGTCTGGATTTCCAATGAGAGAAAGATTGCAGCGATAGGAGTCAAGATTAAAAGATGGGTTACGATGCATGGTTTTGCATTTAATTTTAATACAGATTTGGAAGTGTTTCAAGGAATTATTCCCTGCGGAATAAAAGATAAAGACGTCACATCGATTGAGCACGAGATTTCTCATAAAGTAGATATCAATGAAGGCAAGCAATTAATTATCGAAAATTTCAAGGATGTGTTTCAATATCAGAGTTATACAGAAATTCGGAGATCTGATTTGGAGAAAATGCTGAATGAGGTGTGATAAGATTGTTCGGAAATAAGGGCAATTAAAAAATGGGATGGTGGGATGGTGTTGCCATAATGATGCACCCCCTAACACAGTTCTTGATAGAGTGAGGCGAGCAATAGTGGTCGTCTGAAATGTCATATTGGCATTCTGAATGAGAGCGAACCGTCATTGCAAACGAGGTGAAGTAATCGAATTTGCAATTTTCGATTGCTAATAAGTTCTTTTTAAACTTTTTAAAAAATATAATATATAATGTCGAATTAAAATAAATGTTTTTGAAGGATTAAGTTTATGATAAATAATTATTTAAATAAATCACAGGTTGAATACAAAGAAATGGTAGAAAACACACATAAAACACCATTGAAGCGACCCGAATGGTTGCGAGTGAAGGCTCCATCGGGACAGAATTACGAATATTTGCAAAAAATGATGCAGCGCCAAAAATTAAATACGGTTTGCGAGGAAGCAGATTGTCCTAATATCGCTGAATGCTGGGGACATCGCACAGCGACATTTATGATTCTTGGGGACACTTGCACAAGAAGTTGTGGTTTTTGTGCTGTTAAAGTTGGGCGTCCTAATCATCTGGATTTGCAAGAACCCCAACGAGTAGCGGAAGCAGTCAAAGAACTTAATCTACGACATGTTGTAGTCACATCAGTAGATAGAGACGATTTGAAAGACGGCGGGTCTTTAATTTTCTCTGAAACCGTTCGGTTAATACGCCAAGAGATGCCTGAAACAACAATTGAAATTCTAATACCCGACTTCAAGGGTGATGAGGAAGCATTTAAGATTATTATGCAGAATCCTCCCGATATTTTAAATCATAATCTCGAAACTGTTCCGCGATTATACCCTTATGTGCGACCACAAGCAAAATATAAACGCAGCTTGGAATTGCTTCTATGGTTCAAGGAGCATAACTTGCGAACTAAATCCGGTATAATGGTAGGAATTGGAGAGCAACCCGAGGAAGTGTTAGCATTAATGCAAGATTTAGTTGATTATAAATGCGATATATTGACAATAGGGCAATACTTGCAACCAACAAAAGAGCATTTACCAATTGATAGATATGTTACACCCGAAGAATTCCGAATGTATAAAATGGAAGGATTAAAAATGGGATTCAAGATTATTGAATCGGGTCCGCTTGTTCGCAGTTCATATCATGCAGATGCCCAAGCAAGAGAAATTCTGTAATTTGCAAATTTTCATTATATCAAAAGCAAAATATGTGCGGAATCGCGGGAATTTATAAAACACGAAACTCGAACTTTGAGATTACTGGAACATTATTAAAATCAATGAGCGATATTATATTCCATCGGGGTCCCGACTCCGATGGAATATGGATTTCGCACAGTAGAAATTGCGGATTTTCATTTCGCAGACTGGCGATTCTTGATTTATCTGCAAATGGCAATCAACCTATGCAAACGCCTGATGGTCGCTACACAATTGTCTTCAATGGTGAAATCTATAATCATCAAGAGATACGAAATGAATTAATCCAAAAAGGCTATAGATATCACTCCAATTCCGATACCGAAACAATTCTATATGGATATGCAGAATGGGG
>DIEP01000046.1:28155-46331 GCA_002418685.1 Ignavibacteria bacterium UBA5771 | reverse complement strand
TGCCAATCGAGCAGATATTGATAAGCACCAATTAAGAAAGAACCACTACCGCAAGCAGGGTCGCAGATTCTGATTTTTGAAACATCCTCGGGGGTCATTGGTTTGAGGTTCGAGATTCGAGAATTGCTTTCAGCGATTTTATCATCGTTTCGAACATTTTTTTCAATACTCTCAATCTCGGGATCCCAATTCCCAAGTAGTTTCCCAATTGTATTTTTTACTATATAATTCACAATATACTGGGGAGTGTAATAAACCCCTCCTGCCTTTCGGACTTCGGGTTTTTCTTCAATTTTTGCACGGTGGTCCTCATCAATAGTGATAGTTTTACCAAGGAACTGTTCGTAAGCACTGCCGAGAATTTCCACAGCAAGAACTGAAAATTCATAAGGGCATTTTGGATAGTAAAGTTCATTTATAATGGTATCGAGGACTTTATCAGAAATAGTAAGAGTGTGGCTAATTTGGTCTTTCTTGAAATCGAAAAGTCCTGAATTATACTTAATGTCTGCTTCACGAAAGATTTCGTAAAGTTTTCTGAAGCAATTTCCTCGTTCGATAGCAGATTTGAGATTGCCGTAAATTTCGACTGAACGGTCTTCAGCAATTCGGAGGAAAATGATGCGGTCAATTGTTTGCTGCACAGCGAAATTGATTTCATCTTCATCGAGATTCTGATTTTGCGGGGCAATATCTTCGGCAAGGAGCGTTCGCCAACGGTCTAGTGATTTGAGAAATTCTTTATCTACTGTTTCTGTGCCTTTTATTTTGCCCGTTACGATAGCCAATTTACTAAGGGATTCAGAAGTACAGTTTTCTTTGGAGAAATTATCCCAGAGGAAATCAAATTCATTAAGATAATCTCTAAAAGAAATATATTTAATGCGTGCAACGTATGCTTGATCGGTTTCATTCGGCTTTGTTCTGCAATCATAAACAGCGAATTCCTCAAAATCTGTGACAATGCTGATATCAAGTTGAGCATTCCAACCATAACGACGAACTTGATAAGCGGGATAAATTGTATTCCAAAGTCCTACACTTGGCTTTTTAGCTTCGAGAAAGAAAAGGCGTTTGCCATTTTTCTGGCAAAAAGCATAATCTGGAGCACGTTGAGATTCCTCCACAACAATTTTGTCTTCATAAATGACTTCACGGTATGATTCAGGTTTTCCCTTTCTATTATGCACGTCCCATCCGAGGGCTTCGAAGAGAGGATTTATATAATCGATACGAGCTTGGGCTTCATTATAATTTGTCTGTGTATAAACTTTATATTGCTCTTCAAATCGAGCAATAAGAGAGGCAATTTTTGAGCGGGCTTCCTCTTTGGAATTCATAGAATTTGTTAGTTTAAGAATTGCAAATTATAAAAAGAAAAGGAAAGATTTGATGATAAATTTTGAAGAAACATCGGTATTCATCACTTTGAACGGAATGTTATATCGTGTATTTTTTAGATAGTCCCTAATTTCATTCCCTTGCGCAGATGAGATGCAAAATTGCGAGCAGTTAAAACCTCAATTATTCGTGTATATTTTCTTAATTTTGTTTTATCTAAATAATTAATATTTAATAATATATTTCGGATATTGATATGAATAAAAATAATTTTGTTGCAATCAATTACATTACAAGCGACGCCTCATATATTGAAAGATTTGAGTATCTTTTCAGCACACGAGCGCATGCTATCGATAAAATCGAAGGATTTTTATATATGGAAGTCTTGAAACCCACTGATCCGAATGATAATACCTACTTAATTGTCAGCCATTGGGAAAACGAGGAATCCTTCAAATTATGGTCAAAATCTCCACAATTTCTGGAAGGTCATAAGCGAGGATTTGATGATATTAAGCAAGCAAAACAATCAGGAGGACATCCTCCTGTTACTTCCGACTTTAAGACCTACAAAGTTTTTACAGAGTAAATGACAGATGAACAAAAACATTGACTCGCACACTCAAAATTATTGAAGAAATGGCTCAAGAAATTCGGAATAGCGGGCTTCTTATTCTTTTTAATTAAAGGAATGCTTTGGCTTATAGAGGAAAATCCTTAATTACAATTGGATTGTTTTTCTGTTTATTTTTTATATTTTATATCTTGCTTTTTTAATTTGAAAATTCTATAAGTAAAAACAGTAAATTAACTAATATTATTCGCTGTTAACAGAAAAATCTATATTTTTGTTATTATTACTTTTTGCTATTTATTGATTATTGATTTTGATGGAATCTGCAAATTATTGGATTGGAGTTTATCGCAACTGTCTTGATGAATTAAAAATTCCCGAAGCGCAAGCAGCACTTGACAAAGTTCTTGAAATTGATCCACAAAATATCGAAGCTATGATTGAGCGAGCTGATTTGAATTTTAAGCTTCAAAATTTTGATAAAGCAATAGATGATTTGCAGGATGTACTAAAAATTGACCCCGACAATGAGACAGCGCAAATGAAGGTTCAATTTATTCATGATATTTTGTATATGATTAGAACAGATATTTTTGAAAGCACAAACCTATACGAGCCACCAAATTCTATTTTCAATGATGGAAATCAAAGATTTAGATAAAAATATTGATATGAGTATAAATTATAAAGATGCAGGTGTAAATATACAAGCAGGGGAAGAAGTTGTTCGGCGTATCAAACCATTAATAAGGCAAACATATTCGAAAAATGTCCTTTCTGACATTGGATTATTCGCGGGATTTTATGATGCGACATTTCCTGTATTTCAGCACCCCGTTCTTGTTGCCAGCACTGATGGAGTAGGGACAAAATTAAAGATTGCATTTCAAACGGGCGTGCATAATACTATTGGTCATTGCCTTGTCAATCATTGCACCAACGATATTCTAACAACAGGAGCAAAGCCAATATTTTTCCTTGATTATTTGGGAACAGGAGAATTGGAAGTAAATGTGGCAGAGCAAATCATTTCGGGATTTGTAGATGGCTGCCTCGAAAATGATTGTGCCTTGATTGGTGGCGAGACTGCCGAGATGCCGTCTTTATATCAAAAGGGAGAATATGATGTTTCGGGAACAATTATTGGAATTGTAGAAAAAGACAAAATTATTACAGGTGCAAATATTCAAGCGGGAGACATACTAATAGGACTACCTTCAAACGGATTGCATACAAATGGATATTCGCTTGCCCGGAAAGTGCTTTTCAGCAAATATGCAGTAGATAATTATATTCCCGAATTGGAATGCACACTCGGAGAAGAACTTTTAAAAATTCACAAATCTTATCTTAAAATTATTACTCCACTTTTAGAAGCAAATTTAATTTCGGGAATTTCTCATATTACAGGTGGTGGAATTATTGGTAATACTAATCGAATAATTCCAAAGGGTAATAGAATCAGAATTGATTGGGAAAGTTGGCAAATACCTCCAATATTCAAGTTGATTCAAAGCACGGGCAAGATTGATGATAATGAGATGAGAGAAGTCTTTAATCTTGGTATAGGCATAATTATGGTGGTATCCAAAAACAATTCAACCACAGTCCTTGAAATGCTGAAAAACGAATATCCAGTCATAATTGGGGAAATTGTAAAAGAATGATTTTATCACGTGAAAATATATCCAAAATTTCTACAGAATTGAAGAGACAAGGCAAAACCATAGTCTTCACAAATGGATGCTTTGATATAATACACCTCGGTCATATTTATTATTTATCTGAAGCCAAGAAATTAGGAGATTATTTGATAATTGGCTTAAATACAGATTCATCTGTGAAGAAATTGAAAGGTGCTGAGCGACCAATCAATTCTGAGCAAGATAGAGCTATGGTGCTTGATGCTCTCAAATCAGTTGATTTTGTCGTCCTTTTCGATGAAGATACTCCTCTCGAGCTCATAAGGGAAATCTCTCCAAATATTTTGGTGAAAGGTGGAGATTACAAAGCAGATGAAATTGTGGGTGCAGATTTTATGAAGCAACATAATGGGAAAGTGATGATTATCCCTTATTTACAAGGAAAATCTACAACAAAAATAATCGAAAAAATAAAATAAGAAAATAAATGAAACAGTTCATTAAGATAGTCATAGTATGTATATTTCTGTATGTTCCAATGAAGAGCGAAACCTACAATGCAGATTTTTCATTAAAGACATCCGAGGTTATGCCCTATAAAATTTCAAATTTATTATTTGGTGGATTCATCGAATTTGTAGATGATGTTGTAGATTCTCCAAATGGAATATGGGCGCAGGATTTACTTGACCGCGGTTTTGATGTTCCGAATAGTGATTGGACCACTTCAGCATCTTGGAAAATTCATTCAGAAGGTTACGGGGAATATCAAACTAAATTAAATCCAGGCGGGTATAATAAAAGAGGAGTCTATGAACAATATTTGAGTGCTAAAAATACTTGGACGGGGTCAATGCTTGGAGTTTATCAAAATGTTTTTCAAAATGATAGCGTCGGGTTTGATTTCTATCTATATTTCAAAGGGAATATTAAGAAAAATGCAAATTATGAGGGCTTATATCTTTATGTATTTGATACGACAATGACAAGATTATTAAAGTTCTATGCTTTGGGGAATCCCGACAGCTTGAATTGGCGAAAGACAAGTGTGAAAGTTGCTCCCACAAAAGGATATTCAAGAGTAACACTATTAATCGCTATAATTGGAGATGGTTGGGTTTCTATTGATGAAGCATCGTGTATGCCTTCTGATAATGTTAAAGGAGTAAGGAAAGAGCAATATGATTTGCTAAAGAACTGGAAACCGGGCGTATTAAGATTTCCGGGTGGTGGATTTGTTAATTGTGCTGATAATTACTGGGCAGAGTCAATTGGGGATATTGACCAAAGAAAAGCCTTGATTGCAGGTGATGGATATCGCCGTATGGATTTTGGTTACGATGAATTCATACAATTATGCAATGATTTAAAAATAGAACCTTATATAGTAACAAGAGTACAAAATGCAACACCCGAAGAAGCTGCAAATCTTGTAGAGTATTGTAATGGAGGAGAAGTTTCAACATGGGGGAAAATCAGAGCACAGAATGGGCATCCTGCTCCATATAAAGTAAAATATTGGGAAATTGGCAATGAGGAATTCTATTTCGGAGATACTTATTTGACAAATTATCCTAATTTTTATCGAGAAATGATCAAAAAAGATCCTTCGATATGTTTTATTTCTTGTTTCGATTTATGGCAATCAGGGGAAGGCTTTCAAAGGGTAATGGATTCGGTTGGCTCGATAACTAATATCGCTTCTAATCATCCTATTGTGCTTAATATACCAACAGAACCTGCAACAGATGAAGAGCTATATATCAGTAATTCGTGTATTGGATCAAATATGCTCAATATCTCGAATACGTTTGAAGGATGGTTAATTAATGGTGGATACTTCCCAAAAGTCAAGCAAGCAGCAACAGAATGGGGGTACTCTTATGAATTCTGGCCTTGGTCTCCACGTGATAGAGCTGAGAGCGGGGGTTCATTAGATCTTGGTATATATATGGGAGATCAACTCTTTGCGTTTATCAGAGAAAGCAAAAGTTTGATAATGGCAAATATAACCTATCAAATGAACTTCATCAGGACAGGATTTAACAAATATACAAATGAAAGATCGATTTTTGGAACACCTTCTTACCACGTTATGGCTATGATGTCCAATCATTTTGGTGAAAATGTTTTTAACACTCAACTCAATTCCCCAACTATTGAAGCGCGAACAATTAAAGGGCTTTGGAACCCGAATGGGCATCCTTGGCTTGATGCTATTGCAACAGGTAATAATGACACTATTTTTGTTTATGTAATTAATAAACATCCAAAAGATTCAGCAAATGTTAAAATGGATTTAGACACTATTCCTGAGCATACAGACGTAAATGTTTATCAACTTGCAAGTAGTAGTTATATGGATGCTAATACTTATGAAAATCCCAACTTTGTCATTCCAAAAGAATATAAATGGGAAAAAGCCGGCAATTATGTTTTCCCGCCACATTCATTTACAATTTTAGCTATTCCAAGGAATTATAAACCTACTGATACTTCTGTGAATTCTGATATAATATCTTTTAATATTTATCCTAATCCAACAAACGATTACATTAATATTCACTATAATCCTACGACTTCTTCCCCAACAATTGTAAGTATTATAGATATACTTGGTGTCGAAAGATTATCAGGAAGTTTGGATGGCACTTCTGCAAATAACGTCCTTGATATTTCATTTTTGCCACCGGGTTTTTATTATTTGCGGATTGGTTCAGGAACAAATGTTTATAATTCAAGGATTATAAAAAATTAAAATATTAAAATATACTAAATGGATATAGTAGATAGAATCTTGTTCTTCCCTTGTATCTAAATTCAAGTGCGGGGGCAGGAAATTTAATATAATTTAGCGATTGCTTGAACCAATTCCAGATTGGCGGTCCATCGGGCAATAATTTTACAAGATCATAATCCAATGCTACTATTATTCTTGGATTACCCCAAACATCATTACTAATTGGAGTGGATACTTTGGGATCGCAAAGACCTGACCCTGGACTGCATAAGCTATAGGCAGCATATCCAACGCTCAATTGCAACCAATCAGGCAAATAACGCTTTGTAGAACCTCCAATTAAATTCCTGATATTTATGGACATCCAAAAATTTTGAGCAGAGTAATTATCAATAAACGATTCGTGGGGATTTCTATCCTTTTCCCCTAACCATTTGGGATTTACATAAGAAAATTTAGGGGTGAAATTTTGCAAGACAGGTACATATTTTTGTGCAACATAATATGCCGAACCTATTAAATCAGCATAAAAATCGCTCGGAGAAAATCCCCAATTCACACTCATCCCGTCCAACATCTCTACATAAGTCTGATATGACAGACTCAATACACCCCCAAGAATAGTTGATAAATCATCCGAAAAACCACAAGTTAACAATGTCTCGTTAAATAAATATCCAATGAAATACCCACCATAGAAATGTCCAAATTTATCTGCCCATAAAGCATATTGGATATCTTCTGCAAAATGGAATTTCCCAACTTCTTTCCAAATAGTGTTCTGTTGAAGTTCATGCTGAATTATAAAAATACCAAGTGTGGTTGTTCCAACTATAGCTGTAGGTAAAAGCTTTATATTTGTTTCTTTCAGTGGCAATTCGCCTGTTAGTGTATATTTTGAGTCATCAGCATAAATAAATTCATTTTTTGGTATATATTTTGAAGTATCTTCTTGATTATTTAATGAATCCGAAAGTAAAAGGCTTGAATCATTTGTATTCTTAGTTGTATCCGAATAATAATTGAAATTTAATAAATTTATTTTGCTATCGAACTTATTATCATATTTTAGTTTACTGAAATTTAGTAAATTTGCAAAGAATATTGTTTCAATTTCTTCATTAGCCGTTAATAAATTATAATTGAAGAAAAATAGCAAGATTATTATTGTTTTTCGGGATAATTTCATGTTTTTTACAAAATTAACAATAATCAGAATAAAATTAAATGGCGAATATTTCTGAAATATTAAAATCTGCTCGGGAAAAATCAAACTTAAGTATTGATGATCTTAGCGAGCAAACAAAAGTTCGACCGAACATCATTCGAGCCATCGAAGATCATGATTTCTCGAATTTTCAATCGGTCTATCTTAAAGCTTTTATTAGGAATATCGCTAAAGAATTGCAAATTGATGACGATCCTGACTATATTGCAGCCTTCGAGGAATTTACTACCGAATTAAAGCAAGCTAAGAACAATCCATCAAAGGATACGACTAACATTGGCGATTTAAAAGAATATACTTCCCCAATACAAGCAAAAAAAACTGAAAAAATTTTCAGATCATCTCCTATCCTAAATACTAACTTTTTGATATATTCCGGAATCGTTTTATTCTTGATTGTTATTATCATTATTACTTTTTTCCCTCTTCGCAAAACAACGAATTCCGAAAATAATAACACTATCAATTCAAATAATAATAATTCGACTCTGGAAATTAAGGATGAAAATGACAATTCTATGCTGAGCTTTTTTAAAGGTTCAGACAGTTTGCATTTAAAAGTAACTGTTACTGATTCTGTCTGGATGAATATCACTATTGATAGTGCTCAAAGGAGTAATTCAATTCTGCTTCCAAACAAAGAATATGAGTGGTCTGCCAAGAACAGTTTTACCATTACTCATGGCAATGCAGGAAGTATCAAATTTTTCCTCAATGGCAAAGAACTTGAACCATTCGCAAAACCTGGCTATATTGCAAAAAATGTTAGAATTACAAGAGAAGGGATTTTTCTTTCGCCTTCTGCTCCTGATTCAATTAAGAAAGCAAGGGCAAAAAGAAAAATTGATAATTCAACTCCACCAATTCGTTCAATTGAACCAACCGAGATCGAAGAAATACGCCCAAAGTTAAAATAAAAAGAGAAATTAGTTATTATTTTCCACTAAGAATAATATCGTGCAAACGAAGGACACCTATTGGTTTATTAGATTCATCGACCACAGGTAGGACATTGATTTGACTTTCACGATTTTCCATTATTGATAATGCAACATCAAGATATATATCTTGCTTAATTGTAATCGGATTATGGTTCATAATATCCGAAACCCTGATATTTTTAATTTCATCAAATTTCTGAAGAGTTCTGCGAACATCTCCATCAGTAATAATTCCAACAAGATAACCAAGTGCATTTACAATCAGGGCACATCCAAGTTTCTTATTAGATATTTCAATAATCGCACCTTTGAAAAAGGCAGTTTCATCAATAATAGGGACACTATTATTGGAATGCATAACATCTTTGACTTGCAAAGTAAGAGTTTTACCAATTGTTCCGAGAGGATGAGTTCTGGAAAAATCTTGGAGAGTGATATTGGAAATTTCAGCAGCGGAAATTGCTATTGCATCACCAATAACAAGTGCAACAGTAGTGCTTGAGGTAGGAGCAATACCGAATGGGCATGCCTCTCGTTCAATTGTGGCTTCAAGAACAACGTCAGAATTTGCTCCAAGAAAAGATTTGGGATTAGTGATAATAGAAATTATTTTTGCATTTCGAGATTTAATGAAAGGAACGAGGCGAACGATTTCGTCTGTGCCACCGCTTTTAGAAACAAGAATAACTACGTCGTTTTGTTGAATAATTCCTATATCGCCATGCAAAGCTTCAACAGGATGAAGGAAAACAGCAGATATACTATAACTTGATAGAGTTGCTGCAATTTTCTTTGCAATTAAACCAGATTTACCAATTCCCGAAAGAATTACTTTATTAGAATGAGCAATCAGTTCGGAAGCTAATCGATAATTCGATCCAATTTTCGATTTTGCAAGCATTAGAGAAGCAATTTCAATATCAAATATCTCTTGATAATCTTGAATAAAATTTAAATTTTCCATTAATGCAAATTAAGTAAAATCTCAGAATAATCAGCCGGGAGGCCATCCGAATTCACGTCCACCCAAAAGATGCATGTGAATATGAAGCACAGTTTGCCCGCCATCATTATTAACATTTAACACAAGTCGATAACCATTGTCAGCAATTCCATATTGCTTGGCGAGTTGCTTACCCAGAAGAATCATTTTACCAAAAAGTAACTGATGTTCATCGGTGGCATCATTCAATGTTGGAATTTGTGCTTTTGGAATAATCAGAAGATGAATTGGAGCTTGAGGATTAACATCATTAATCACAATGAAATCATCATCTTCGTAAACAATTTTTGCAGGAATTTCTTTTCTAATAATTTTGTCAAATATAGTATCTTCCATCTTGTTAATATTTTTATTTAATAATTAAGCAAATATTTAGAGCTTAAATAAAAAGCTCCCTGTCTAAAATAATCCAGACAGGGAGCAAATTACTGATTGAAATTCTTCAGTTATTATCTAACCAAAGTCATTTTCCCAGTTAGAATATCAGAACCAGATGTCAAACGATAGATATAAGTTCCACTTGGAGCAAAATTACCATTTTCATCATTACCTTCCCAATAATAATCATAGGAAGATGGTTCAAGATCAGCGTTGGCGATTGTCTTCACTACATTACCGAACACATCGATCACTTCGAGGTTCACGTGTTGTTTATTTGCTAAAATAAAGGAAATACGTGTTGAGCCATTGAATGGATTTGGTGAATTTGGCATAAGAATAACCTTATCATTGCCGATATAGGTGACTCTTACGGGATCTGTTGTGGAGCAAGATTGCAAACCATCTTTATCAACTTGGCGTAAACGATATTCATAAGTGTGATTAAGTACTAAATCTTTATCAACGTAGTTATATCGTTGTTTGATTGTAGTTGTACCTTTCCCCGTTACAAAATTCAGCTCATCCCAATTTTGATTTAAGTTGCTTGTAATATCTCGTTTTTCGATGTAGAAACCTAAGTTGTTTGTCTCGGAAGCTGTTTCCCACATTATATCAACGGCACCTTTTCTGATCTCTGCATTGAAATATGAAAGTTCAATTGGAACATCATCGCTGCACCACTGGTATGCGTCTTTGTCCATTCCGTATTCACGTGGTCCGAAGTATGGTCTATGCATTGGAATCCACGAACCTGTTGAGAAGGTCTGTGTAAGAGGATCGTTTGGATTGATATATCTAACCATCCCAACATGGTCAAGATGCGGATAACCTGGATTGCCAAGAGGTGGAGTGAATTGTACCCATGACCCCGAGAACAGAACATTTTCAAACATAAAATAATTTGCGTTGACGTATTCTCCCAAGGCATTTTTCACTCTGAAGTTTTTATCCAAGTTAAGTGGATTACCGGCTGTTCCGAGTATATAATCTGGAGTAATCGAAAGATTGATAGTTCTCATACCCATACGTGAAGCTTTTCCACCGAGTTCGAGACCTGTCTCACCAAGTTGTGCTATTGCTGCCCAATATGTACCTGGTTGGAGTTCAATGGGATTGTTATACTGAATTCGAACATATCTTTCCGCGCCCGTTAGATTACCATACATACGTGAAGTTTGAGCATGACTACCTACTACTATGTCTTGAGGTTTGCCACCCGCATCAGTCCACACTAATATTTGGATCGGATCGGGAGCAAAACTAAGTTGAGTGAAGTATGTTTCAAAACCGCGCAATGTATCTTTGTTAAGTATATTAAATTTAACCGCAAATTCGCCAGATCCACCTGTACCTGCTGTTGAGCCTGCTGCATGATTAATTGGATCATAATTTTGTGGATTAGCAAAAGAACCGGAACCAGTAAAATTATATCCTGGCAAATTCAAGCCTCTACCTGGAGTAGTAAATGAACTAACGTCACTTCTTGTATTACTAGAAATTGGGTCATAAGCATAAGATTCACCAAAGCGCAAAGTAAAGATAGTAAAGTTAGTATCGTTAATGTTATTTAGATCTTTCTGTTGCATTAGAACTATTGCTTGAATATAATAGGTAGTTATTGTATCAGTTTGAGATTTCCTTGCATTCCAAGCAGGCATAGGAACTTCGATGGATTTACCACCAATGAAATTACCTACGTTTTCTATTCTGCAATAAATTGGATCTTGTTCATGATTACCTTTTGGATCGGATCTAAATATTCTGACTTTAACAGTTACATTCGCTGCATTAATGCTACTATTATTGCTAATTTTTACATTAATAGGAATGTTCGTTGCTTGGCTTGCAGGTGCCATAGTATATGGCCATCGCAAATTGATAGAGTTAACTTCGATATCTGGGACTTCTTTCGGTACAGTTATATAGACATTATCAACAAGGAAATCATCGGCATCATCTTCAATACAACCCGGCAGAGGTTTTTTATCATCTTGTGCAAAGACGTGAAGTCTAAATCTAAAATTACGTGCACCTTCATTTTTCCAACGAATAAATGTATCAGGAATTGTGACAAAATATTTCTTGAATTCATGGTCAATACCATCATCAAAAATACTTGCACGCAAACCGTTGATATATGTACCTGATTCTTTGGCAAGAGCTGAATCTTTATCAGTTTCGAGGAAACCAATGCGATATCCACCACCACCAAAAATATTGATTGCAGGAAATCCCTTGACAGGTGCTGCCCCACTACGCCTCGGATGGACACTCCAATTAGCCTCAGGGATATTTGTAATACCATTTAATCCATCATCGCTCGGCAATGCAAATTCAACTGATAAAACATCAGGATTAGCATTATAACTGTAAGGATTGAGTACATTGCCCTGTGAAAATATTCTTGGTTCAGGACCAACTTGGGTATTGTCAGACCATCCTCGAGGCCAATCATCTTGTTTCGTTGTTCTTTGAACTGAAACTGAAAGTTCTGAATTATATAACCCTGACATATTAATGGGGAATGAACGAAGTTCATCTCCATTGCCTTCTCTTCCTGTAATAGTTGCGGGATTCGGCTCATCGCCTGCTATAGTCTTACGATTTAGTTTAATTGTTGGAGAATTAACGGTAATGGTGCTGTAAGTTATATTCTTCAAATATCCGTTCTCATTGAATTCTGCTTCATAAGTAGACAAATATTTGCCACGTGGTGGTAGTGGATTCTCGCAATTAACTTCGCCATCAACAATTTCGCCTTCAATATTGACCCATTTCCAAACTGATGGCATATTTGTACCATAGACATTATGGTATTCAGTTCCATCATAATTGAATTCTGGTAGTCTTCTCAATACAAATAAATTAAGTGAGAACTCATCTTCAAACGGCCATGCATCATAAAGTGATTCATTGTTTGGCTTAGAAGTCTCACCTGTAGTAAAGGACCTCAATCTTCCGATATGACCAGGAATGAATTCATTTGGCTCAAATGGCGGAAAATACACTTGCACGAATTTATAAGGTGGAATTCCCGTATATCCAGTGCCTGCAAAATTGGTCTCTGGCACTACTGTATATGTAGAACCTGATTTAGTTACAGTTCTTGCAAGATAAACTCTTACCTGCGGTTCACCTTGGCATAATTGTCGCTGTGTTGGATCATCACTATTACCGACTAATAAGCAATTCATATCAATAGGAACTAATCGATTATAAATAGTTTTCGAAGTGACCTGATTTTCAATTCTAAATCTGACTCTGAAATTAAGATCTTGTTCAGTGAAATTTACACCATTAGGACCTTGAATATCATTTGTTAAATTTTGAATTAAAGCAACTGGTTGAATAGCTCCGATTCTTGGCACTCCAGCGAAAAGTTCATAATTATTTGCATTTTGAATTCTATTTGGAAATTGATCAAGAGGGACATTCAAATCTGTTGTGCTACGAACCATATACTGAATATCTGCGGCTCTAAGCACATTTTTAAATTGTTTGAATAGCACTTTTTGACCGGCATTCGGAAGTAATATTGGTTCTACCCTCCACTTGTCAAAATATACTGTATATTGTTGATATTCACCGTTTTGCGATGGAGAAGCCCACGGGTAAAAATATTCTGGTGTGGAAACGTTTGGTGGATAATTATCTGGATCATCAGGATTCGGTGCGGGGACGCCAGTAGGATAATTTACATGTCTTGCCCAACCGGAGACACCACAAATAGAATTTCTTCTGATAACAGAGTAGGGGTAATCTGCCCGATAAGTAACATTAAGTAATCCAATAACTTGTGGATACATAATAGTAATGCTGCTATCTTTTCCATCAAGAACAATTTGAGAAGTGAAATAAGTAAGATCTTCATCAATAATTGGTCGTTTGCCACGAGGTTGAGTCCAATTACCACCAAATCTTAAATTTAAGGTTCCAACTGGTACCATATTGACAACATAAATAATCAACTTATCATTTTCTAAAGATCGCTTGAAATAGACTTTCCCAAAATCATCTTTCTTATTAAGTGTAGTACTGAATTGGGAAAGTTCCATATCGCCCCATGCAAATGCAATTAGAGCTTGTTTTAAAGTAGGTTTCAAACTATTAAAACTAACTCCTCGTGCTCGAATACCATCGAGGTGCTTGGACGGGCCGGTTGTAGGAGGAACAACAGTTATCTGTGATGGGTCGAGTCCAAGTACTGAATGTGTGTAGCCAAAATCATCACGCACAAGATCACCCGTTCCTAAGCCTCCACCATTATCATCAAAGCTACGGCAACGAGTACATCCAATTAATGGGTCGCTTGCGGTAACAAACCAATCCATACTCATAGGATCGTATGCCGACATAGCACCTGTTGGGACAGTACGATTGCCTTCAACATCATAGAAATATCGGCGATTAGTTAATGCAATAACTCCATTTGTTGATACATAGAAACTATCATAACGAATTCCATTGAAATAGAATCCACCTGAAATGCTGATTGGCATAGGACCAGCATAAGCATCATCAGTAGAATCAAGCTTGCCATCACCTATGATAGTCGGATCAAAAAAATCGACTATTTGGTCGTTGGCATCAGCATTGTTTCGAAAATAGGGATGACCATCTGCTTTATATTCCTGCCAATGCTGAGGATCTACCATTCTTGGACCAGCTAGAATACGGGTCCATAGACCTGGTTCGACTGTCGTGTCTGTGAAAAATTGCTTAATGTCCCATGTCGTTCGCCCACCTTGCTTAAAGATTGGAGGAAGACTTTCATCAGCATCAATCCAATAATATCCTGTCGAAACTGCAGGACTATTAGCTGGATTGCTTGTTTCGTTAAATGGGAGTGGGAAACTTGAGTTTCCCGGAGGAAAATTCGGCACACTGAAGCTACTTTTGTATAATAATTGGTCTTCTTCTTTTTTGCCTTTCTTTTCTTCTGCTTGAACGAAGATTGTACTTGCAAATAATGAGACCATTGCCAGTATTAAGAATACCTTCTTCATTGTTAAAAACCTTTGATTTAATTAAACAAATTATTAATTGTTTTCTATATTTACTTTTTTAAAAATTCTAAAATAACAAATATTTTGGAAATAGAAATATTTATCTTTTAAATCTCCATCCTTGATCAATATTTTCGAATACCCATGCAACAATTTTTCCTTCATTGAAAGTTTCGTAATTATCCCAATACTGCTTGGTATAAACAAATCTTGAGCTTGTATTCAATGGATCTTTTGCATTAGCATCATCCATAATCATCTTTATTAATTTTTTCCAATCGTCGAAATTCTTTGGTCTTAAATCAATCCACCCTTCTTCGCACCATTTATCGACATTGGAATCAGTTAGTGGTAGAGCCATTTCTGTTTTGTGGACAGGAATTTTAATGTCCCTACCTCTTAAATATTTCTTACCATCAGAGAGCAAAATTATTAGCCCAACCGATAGCATTTCCGATCTTATTTTTTCACTATTTTCGATATATTCTTCTGCTTTCTTTGAAATCTCTTTCGAGTCGCTTGCAAGGAAATTATCCATTGAACCACAAATATGCTTAATTATATTTGCCTCAAAAAGTAATTTCGCTAATCTTGGTGGTCCTAATTGTTCAAAAGCAAGGCTTTCTATGCCATTTTCTAATTCTAATTTACGAAGCTGTTCAAGAGCAGAACTGCGTAATAACCCTGCTCGATAGGTTGGACCAAGAGTTGAAGCATCCAATGCTTGAATAATATCTCTTCCTGAATTACCACCCCGAATCTCAAAAACTAAATAGCTCGCGATTTCTTCGGGTGTCACTAATTCCATTTGCCCAAGTGAACTGATTGCTTCGAATTCTGCACGTGAGAATATCCCATTCTCGCCTGTATCAATAAAGACTGAGCGATAATTATCTGTTCGTTCTGTAATCCCAGAAATATCATCGAACACAAGATCGCCACTTATATCTTTTGCACTATTAATATTCATATCAACCAATTTAATTGGTTTGCCTTTTCTTAATACTTCATCATAAGTGATTTTTTTCCAAGCGATAGTAGCTGTCGGTTTAATTTCCTTTACAATTGGTCCATTTGGTGTTCTTGCTAAAAGAAAAAGTAGCAATGATTGAGCACCTGCAACAGCAGTTTTGGATAAAAGAACTCGTGATGGTCTTTCTTCACTATGTGTATAAGGTATGTTAAATCCCATCCCACCTGTACCACTTGTACCGACTTTGAAATACATTTTAACACCCGAATCAATCATCGCCTTTTGCATTATTTGCACATGGCGAATTAATTGGGGAATATAAGTGCTTGCTATAATTTTTTCTGCCAAACCTTCTTCAATATCGCCGTGCTCCATTTGTTTGAGAGCTTTGGCTGTTGAGCTATAAATATCTAAATATGCAATGCCTGTTGCTGTATTGATGCAGTCGATAATTATATCAGGCTTGTTCTCTGTAATAATAGAATATAAAGTTGAATTCTTCAGTATGTTATCATCAAGTTCGAGGAATACATCACTTATGAATGCTTTTCTATCTGAAGAATTTTCAAGGACTTTGCCAAAATCTTCGTCTTTCCAATCTTTACGGACAAATATATTGCCCCAAGCTGCTTTGAAATCTGTAGATGTGTTCGGATATTCTTTTTTTAAATTGTTTACACCATCTTCTGCTTCGTATTTTCTTAAGGAGGAAATAATAATTTCCTTGGGTGAAAACTTCATCAATTCATTTGCTATTGCTGAACCGACAAGCCCCCAACCTCCAAGTAATAATATTTTTTTACCTTCAATTTCCATATCAATTGCTCTTTTATAAATTTGTTATTTTCAAAACACTCAATTTAACAATTTTTAAACATTTATAATATAAAATTTATAATATTTTTTTATTCTCAATTTTTCTACAATTTTTTTTCTTTTTCATAATTGCACTTTCACTTTACTATAAGACAATGCAAAACGCATTTTGTTACACTTTTTTGCAAAAAAACTGAAAATAATTTTAAATATTTTGCAAAATAATTATAAATTTTGATTAGCTTTTTTCTATATACACCTTATTTTTCAATTGATTGCACAAAGTTTAAAAAATTAAATAAATTTTCTAAAATTTGAATATTATTTCTGAAAATAATTTAATAGACATCCCGAATATTTCTCTTAAAAATTTTTGAAAAATTTGTTTTTTAAAGTTTGATTTTCTACAAAAATAAATTTTATTTTATTATTTTTTACAAAATTTAAAGTTTTATCATAGATTAGTTTATCAATAAAAATATAAGAAGAATCAGGATATTTATTTAAATAATTGAACAGTCCATAATCCTTTTTGAGATTGTCTCTGTTTGAAAAATTCGATATGATCACAAAGTCTGTTCTTGCTTCATTCCTTCGGATTTGCAGCATTTCAAATTGCTCTCTTTGGAAATATTGCATTGTATTAGCTTTTTCGGGGAATATTTGCAAAATCATCAGCATACAAATACTACTTATTACAATTCTGAAAATCATCTGTCTTTTCGATGAAGAATAAAATAAATACACCAAAAATAGTGAAATAAAAATTGATAAAGCAATCACGCTCTCGCCTTTGAGATGTGAATATGGAAGTTTTGCAGCAAAATTTGTTAAAATCTCAGAAAGTTCGATAAGTAATTGAGATGAATTAGCAATCAATTGTGCAAAAGGTAAATAAATAAAAGATAATACAATAGAAAGCAAAGTAAGCATTTGAGCCCCAACCATCATAGGAATCGCCACAAGATTTGCCAAAGGAGATATAATCGAAAATATATTAAAGTAATACGCTACAATTGGAGATACGACAATGCTTGATGAAAAGGTCATCGCCAATGAACTGATTAAAAATTTATTGATAGAATTTTCTTTTTTGAAAATAAGTTTGAAAAAATTTCTGATTGGTTCAAAGAAAATCGTAATACCGAGGATTGCACCCATCGACATCTGGAAGCCCGTATTCCAAGCCATTTTGGGAGAAATAATAAGCAAGAAAATTGCCGTGCAAGAAACAATGTTCAATGGAGTTGCAGGTCTCTGGATAGTTTTTGCAAATAAATACAATGCAATCATTAAACCTGCTCTAACAGCTGATGCGGGAAAATAGATTAAATACAAGTAGGCACCGAGCGAAAGCAGAACAAAAATAAATTTCAACCAATCATTTTTGATAAATGAAAATAGCCAAAATATTACGCCCGCAATAATTCCCACGTGTAAGCCACTTACTGCTAAGATATGGGCTGTTCCCGTTATCGAGAAATTATTCCGAATTTCTTTTGATATATCACTTTTATCTCCAATAGT
>DIEP01000046.1:21447-28128 GCA_002418685.1 Ignavibacteria bacterium UBA5771 | reverse complement strand
CAAAACTCTTTCACGAATCGGGATTGTATAATTTCGCGATCTGAAATGAAATGTTGCTGCTGAGCAAGTAGCCGAAAAATCTGCATCCAAATATTTCAAATAATTTTGCTCATCAAATTCCTGCGGCAAATTTGCTGCTCTCGGATATTTGAATTTTATAATGCAAGTGATTCCATCACCATTATTTATTCTCAAATTATCCCACGGTTGCTTGAAAATTGTCAGATAAATAGTTTGGTTCTTTAATTCATCAAAATTTTGCAGTTGAATGTCCCCTTTCGTGAGAATGCGAGAAAATTTAGGGTTTTCATTCATTATTTTTATTGCTGTTCCCGAGAAATTGCCTTTAAAATCTTTACCAACAATTTCATCATTAATCGAATAGTCAGACCTTGCTTGATAAGATATGATTATACCCGTTGCAATACCTATCGAAGCAAAAGATATAATAAAAAATAAATCCCCAAATGTTTTTATTTTACTTAAAGAATTATCTTTATAGAAATTTGCCTTTTCAATATTTTCATACTCTTTAAGAGATTCAGAATTATTCAAATTTTTTGAAAAAAAGAATGTAAGAATTGCAATCGCAATAAAGCAAATTGCAAATATAATCGTTGACTGAAAATTAAATTGCATAATATTATCAGCAGCAAATCCGATAAGCAAGAAAATAAGGAATTTAAATGCAGGGGAATTCCTAATATTTTTCATTGAATGCAGTTTAGAATATTTCAAATTAATAAAAAAAACAATAATTTTGTTTATTTCTAAATATTAACAAATTAAAATGTGCGGAATAATAGGATATATAGGCAAAAAAGAGATAACTAATCTGTTGATTACTGGATTAAAACGAATGGAATACAGGGGATATGATTCGGCAGGATTAGCAGTCTTCGATGATAGCAATAATATTATTGTAAAGAAAAAGAAGGGACGAATTGCAGATTTAGAAAAATTATTAAATGGAACTGTTTCAAATTCGAAGATTGGAATTGCGCATGTTCGCTGGGCAACTCATGGTTTTCCAAATGATATTAATGCACATCCACATTCAGATAATTCGGGAAATATATCAATCGTTCATAATGGAATTATTGAAAATTATGCAATTATTAAAAAGCAATTGATTAATGAAGGATATTTTTTTCGAACCGAAACCGACACTGAGGTTCTTGCTGTGCTAATCGAACGTTTCTATGATAATGTGAAAGATTTGGAATACGCAACTCGGTTAGCACTTAATGAAGTCAAGGGTACCTTTGGCATCGCGATTATTTCATCTTATGAACCCGATAAAGTAATTGCAGCTCGTCGAGGCAGCCCCTTAATTCTGGGAATTGGAGAAGACGAATATTTAGTTGCTTCGGATGCTTCTGCAATTGTAGAGCATACCAAAAATGTTATTTACCTTGAAGATGACGAGATGGCAATCTTAACTAAAGATGGCTTTATTACAAAAACTATATCTAATATCCAAACAAATAGCGAAGTGCATACTCTCGAAATGCAATTAGAGCAAATCGAAAGAGGTGGATTCGATCATTTTATGTTAAAGGAAATCTATGAGCAACCTACAACAATAACAGATGCATTAAGAGGGCGATTGCTTGTGGAAGAAGGCAATGTCAAGCTTGGTGGTTTGCGAGCAGTCCGGGAAAATCTTCGCAATGCAAAGCGGATTATAATCACTGCTTGCGGGACATCTTATAATGCTGCTTTAGTTGGGGAATATTTAATTGAACAATTAGCTCAGATACCAGTCGAAGTTGAATATGCATCAGAATTCCGATATCGTTCGCCAATTCTTTATGATGATGATATAGTTTTTGTAATTTCTCAAAGTGGCGAAACAGCGGATACGCTTGCCGCTGTGAAAGAAGCAAAACAGAAAGGGGTGTGCGTGCTTGGAATTGTAAATGTTGTTGGCAGTTCCATAGCAAGGCAGACTTCAGGAGGTATATATATTCACGCGGGACCCGAAATTGGAGTTGCTTCCACCAAAGCATTTACTTCACAATTAACTGTGCTTACACTACTTGCACTCTATTTGGGAAGGATGCGGAATTTATCTAAAATTGAGGGTTTGCAAATTGCAAGGGAACTTTCATTGATTCCTGATAAAGTGCAGCAAATACTAAATACATCGCATGAGATTGAACGAATTGCAAAAGAATATGCTCAAGTCAGGAACTTCTTATATCTTGGACGTGGATTCAATTATCCAATTGCTCTTGAAGGTGCATTAAAATTAAAGGAGATTTCATATATACACGCTGAAGGTTATCCCGCAGCAGAAATGAAGCATGGACCTATTGCTTTGATTGATGAGAATATGCCTGTGGTGTTCATTGCCCCAAAAGACGAAATTTATGACAAAGTACTTTCAAATATCCAAGAAGTTAAATCGCGAAAAGGTAAAGTTATAGTAATCACAGAAGAAGGCAATGAGGATTTGAAAGGTATTGCCGACCATATAATTTATGTTCCGAGAACATTGCCAATTCTCACTCCAATTCTTAGCGTCGTTCCATTGCAATTGCTTGCTTATTTTACTGCTAAAGAATTAAATAGAGATATTGATAAGCCAAGAAATTTGGCAAAAAGTGTCACAGTCGAATAATGCGATGCCGAAATTTTTGAGGAATACAATTGGGATTTTTTTATTTTTATTTGCAAATCAATTATTTGCTTTGCAAATTGATTCTAATCGCATAAATGCAAATTTGCCAATTCCTCCTCTTGATTCGATTATATTGAAATTACCCACTGACACTACTTTGAGCAAACCCGATAGCATCCGCCCCACTCGTAAAAGTTCTATTGATAGCCTTGTCACAGCGAAAGCACGGGATTCGATTACTTTTAACGTAAAAACTCAAATTATTAAGCTCTATGGGTCTGCAAAGTTAACTTTTAAAACGCAAGTCCTCACAGCCGATTATGTCGAAATGGATATGAAAGAAGCCACTTTACTTGCCCAGCCTACGATGGACTCGACAGGCAAGGTAATTAATTTCCCCGTTTTCAATGATAAAGGCGAGGAATTTTACGGCAAAGTTATTCGATACAACTTCAAAACGCAGAAAGGCACAATTGAATTAGGCGAGACCCAACTTTCCGAAGGATTTTATTTTGGGAAGCAAGTAAAGCGCGTTTCTCCAACCGAACTGAATGTTAAAGATGGCTTCTATACAACTTGCGACGACCCTCAACCGCATTATTACTTCGGTTCTCCAAAAATGAAAATTGTTGTTGGTGACAAAGTTTATGTCGACCCATTAATATTTTATGTTGAGGATATGCCGATTTTTCTTTTGCCATTTGGATTTTATATTCCAAATAAAACGGGTAGGCAATCGGGTTTGATGATTCCAAGTTTTTTCTTTTCAAATTCGCGTGGAGTTGTGTTGGAGAAATTTGGTTATTATTTTGCAGCAAGCGATTATTGGGACACTCAATTATCAGCTGATTATTTCTCGAAAGGTGGATATATGCTCCATAATAAAACAGTTGTGAAAGTTGGTGATGATTTGAACACGAGTATCAGTCTTGATTATGGGAAAACAAGGGAGAGATATGACAAGCCCTACACAACAAATTGGCGTTTGGACGGTAATTATAATCAAATTTTTACACCTCTTGAAAGTGTAAATGGAAATTTCTCCTTTGCTTCGCAAAATTTCAATAGAAATACTCTCACAAATTTAGCATCAAGGGTAACCCAAAATATCCAATCCAATATTGGATATAATAAGACTTTTGAAAATGGAACTTCATTAGGTCTTGCCTATCAAAGAGATCAAAATATAATTAATAACGATTATAACCAAAATATCCCGATTACATATTCAGTGCCAATACTTTATCCATTGAGGGGATTATCATTCATTCCAAGAGATAGTTGGGTTAGTGATATTTCGTTCAATTTTAGAACGAATGCTACTTATAATCAAGATTATAAACATTCTTATCTGCCTAATGAAATTGATACAACAAAAATAGATACAGTAGCACGAATTTCAGAAAATAAATATATTGAATATAGACCGAGCATAAACTTGTCGCCGAAATTTTCATATTTTACTTTCTCACCAACTATTTCATTTTCAGCAAATACTTTTTTCCGCAGGGTAACAAGGGAAATGAACCCAATTGATAGCACCTTCCATGATAAATTTGAAAATGGACTATTTTGGGAATATTGGTATTCCGCAAGTATTGGCGTTTCAACGACCTTATATGGAATGTGGGATTCAAAAAGCAAGCTGTTTGGATTCATTTCTCCAAAATTGCTTGGTATCTCGGCTTTTAGGCATGTTTATAAACCGACTTTTTCTTTTAGCTATACACCTGATTTTTCCACACCTAATTATAATTTATATGGCTCTTATTTTGATTACCAACAGAATAAGTTTACAAAATATTCCCGATATATTACTGAGGGGAGCACCCATGCACCAAATGGATTAAGCCAAACCTTGTCATACAATGACAATCACAATTTCTCAATCAAATTGCCATCGAAAGATACTCTTCCTGAAACTAAACTCGAATTATTGATATTAAGTTTTGCAACGGGATATAATTTCGCAGCTGATTCTATGAACTTATCAGATTTAGCTCTTTCATTTCGCTCTCCATTGCTCGATTTTATTAATTTTAGTGGAAATTCCAATTTCACTTTTTATGATGAAGCCTCCATCTATGACACAGCAGGAAAATTTTTAAGGTCAAATCGAATTAACCGTTTTCTTATTTCTGATAATAAAGGGCTTGCACGTCTGACATCGGTTAGTTTTTCGCTCTCTACTAATTTTTCTTCACAAGGAATTTCATTAGGACCAAGCATAAATCAAAGTTCAATAGTAAAATCCGATTCAATTGCCCCAGGCGAAAGATTTATGCAGCGATTAAATGAGGAAGAAGAGGCATTCGATTATTACGGAGAGCGAACGCCCGGATATATGCCCATTTCAATGCCATGGTCTATATCATTATCTGCAAATTTTAATTATTCACAATATACGCTTCATTCTATTTCTCGAACTTTGAACTTAACAGCAAATTTTAATTTAGCAATAACAAATACTTGGAATCTTACAGCTGCCACTCAATATGACGTTATCAACAAACGGTTGCTTGCTCCGCAAATAACTATCACAAAGAATCTGCATTGTTGGGAACTTTATTTCAACTGGGTCCCAACAGGAGTAAATAACGGGTTTTATTTAAGATTTAATATCAAATCACCACAATTGAAGGATTTAAAAATCGAGAGAAGAACCAATCCACTCTATCGATAATCACGATAGGGATGTTTAAAATAGTTTTGGAGAATTGGCATCCCCTATTTTTACAGGATCATAAAATAAACATCAATCATAAACTGTGGTTTCATAAGTCGCATTTCGGTAATTCTAAATGCCGTGAGGAATTCAGAATAACTATAATGAACATCTAAAGAAGCGTGTCTTTCATCACAAATCAACTTTATTCGTTGGATTGCACTTGTGGATTTTGCTCCTTTGCGGAATAGATCTTTGTGGCAGAATCGGGAGAAACGTATCGTGCGTGCGATCCCGCGAGAATTTTATTCTGTTCTTTGATAGGCAGAGCGCTAATCAATCGCGCTTGAATCACCACAGGAATTTCCCCAACTTGGATTGCCTGGACACCTTCCAAAATAATATTCACAAGCACTAATTCTTCATTATGCAAATACCGCAATTTATCAGCAATTGGCAACCAAACAATATTTGCAAGGAAAATTCCCCACATTGTTGCAATAAAAGCAGTCGCAATATGATGAATCAGCACATTTGGTTCGCTGCCTGCACTTGCAAGAGTCGAAATCAACCCCAATACTGTTCCAATAATTCCCATTGTAGGTGAGTACCCACCCATCTTTGTGAATAAACTTATATTTTGATTATGCCGATTGTTTAATCCATTAATTTCAAGTGTGGCAATTTGGTCAAGTGTGTCAGGGTCTCCCCCATCGATACAAACTTCTATGAATTTTCTCAAATACGGATGCTTAGCATTTTTTACTCTTTGTTCAAGTTTCAGAATACCTTCTCTACGAGAAATAGCGGAGAATGCAACTATTTGGTTGATAATTTCAGTAGTATTATATTTTTCAGGGAAAAATGCTAAACGAATTAAGGACGGAAATTTTTTGAATTGCTCCCACGATGTCCCTGCAATGGCAGCCGCGAAAGTCCCACCAAGCACAATCACTAGTGCGGGAAGCATAAATAATGCATCTATTGTTCCACCCTCCCAAAGAAAGGCGCCAAAGATAGAAACTATACCAATTAGAATTCCAATTAGAGTTGTTGCTTTCATAAAAGCAAAATAAGGAAATTATTTCAAAAAATTCAAAAGTGACATAGGAATTATGTTCCCGCCGACTTGCAAAGCATATTGCAAAGCATTGCTATCTTTGGCTAATTCTAACGAAACATTGGCTACGTCGGCATCTTGCTTTGACGATAAATAATCTCCAAGGCGTGTATTCTCTTCGGTAATTTGCAGTTTAAGAGTATCAAATCTATTAGATCTTGCTGCATTTCTTGCAATTGTTTGGTCAATTTGTTTGGAAAAATTTGAAATTTTCTCTTGCAAATCATTTAATTTTCCCGATTCTTCTTTTGTTAATAGATCCGATGAAGT
>DIEP01000046.1:0-21322 GCA_002418685.1 Ignavibacteria bacterium UBA5771 | reverse complement strand
ACAACGCTTAAACCTGATGGATTAGTCGCTGTCGGTGGATTCTGCACTAATTCAAAAGGCATATCATTTGTATTGGGAATAGCAGTATCGAAAGATTCAGGTTTGGTCTTTGTGCCTGCATATAAGAAGCTCCCATTATAGTCAGAATTTGCGTTGCGAATTATATCCTCTATGTAACCTTTAACGGTATTTGCAAGGATCGGGAGATTTCCTGCATTGCCCACTTGAGTCGCATCAATCGAGGTTTGCTGCGTTTTTTGCATTAAATCAGAAATTCCTTGCATTTGTATTTCTGAAAATTGGAATTCTGAAATTTGGTTTTCAATAATTTTTATGAATTCTTTATTAGAAGAAATTATTGAACTTAATTTCTTAATATCCGGTATTTTATCGGGCGAATCGCTCAAATTCAAAATATCCTTGCCTGTGGCAATCCGCATCTGATTGCTCACTTGTCTTTGCTGAATATCTTGCAGGTTCTTTTTATAAGGTTCCAAAGCCGAATATTGTGTCACTCTCATAATTTACCTCCCCAAATTGACAATAGTTGATAAAAGTTCATTGGCTGTATTTATAATACGCGAAGCTGCTTCGAATGCTCTTTGATATTTAATTAGATCAATTGCTTCTTCATCAAGATTCACACCCATCACTGATTGGCGTTGTGTTTCCAATTGCAATTGAATATTAGTAGTAGCGCTCTGGCCATTATTTGCATAATTCAAAGAGGTTCCAATTTGCCCAAGAAAATTTGCAAAATAATCAATAGGCTTCTGGCTATCCAAAAAAGTCGTATCATTCATTATTCCCGCAATACTAAGTGCAATTTTATTATTACCGGGTTCATTTGGCTGGTCTGACAATGGTATTTTCCTTGGTTGATTAGCAATATCGCTGGAAACTTTTATGTCTTGCGCTGAGACAAATCCAACTGAAGGGTCAAAGAAACTACGCCCAGCAGGTGGACCCGCTGTATCATCCAATCCATAACCACCCATCACTTTGGAATTTACACTTTGTGCAATTGCATTTGCAAAATTATCCAATGATTTTGCCACAGAAAAGCCCGAACTCGAATCCTTATCGTCAAGCGTGACATTGAACATATTTAATAACGATGAAATCTCTCCCGATTGGGGAGTTAGCAGAGTGGATGAAGCGCTCTCGGGATCATATTTGAAAATTTGGATTGTGCGTTCGCCTGTAATTGAGTTAACTGTTTCATTCATTCGCAATTCACTTGAATACGATGAATTCACAACATTTGCACCATCAATAAAAACATTTACGCTTCCATCATCATTTCTCGCAGTAGAAACAGAAGCAATCTGCGAAAGTTCTTCAATTTTCAAAGATCTTTGATCAACATAAGTTTGAATATCGGAATTAGTCTGTGCCTTACTTCGTGAAATTTGTGAGTTAAGATTTGCAATATCTTTTAGAAGTGTATTAGCTTTATTAATATCTTGGGAAATATGTGAGCGAGAATCATCCCGTAATTGAGATAGACCCCGCGCAGTTGAATTGAATTTTTGTGTGAGTGCATTTGCATTTTCTAAGAGAGATTGCCGTAATGCAACATTTTCAGGATTCTGTGCTAATGTGTTGAATGTATTCAGAAAGCTTGTGGTAAGCTCACTCAGTCCGCTATCACTTGGTTCGCCAAATACTGAGGAAATTTGTTGCAAATATAATTGGTCAATTTCATAACCTTTTTGTTGGGAAAGGTTTCCACAGACCTCCTTATCCAATAATTCCTGACGGAAGGAACGTAGTAGATTAACTTGAACGCCACTTCCCTGATAATTGCCGTTCGATTTATTCGCTTCAGTTTCGCTCATCACAGCACTACGGCGTGAGAATCCCGGTGTATTGACGTTTGCAATATTATTAGAAGTAGTATCAATCCCAAATTTCTGAGCTAATAAAGATCTCTTCCCAATTTCCAATGATGAAAAACTCGACATATTTTTTTAATTTAAATTCCATAAATCAACCTGTGCTTCTTCGGCATTCAGGTTGTGTATTTGGCTTTTCTGAACCTGCAAAACTAACTTATTGAGCTCAATCAGCAAATGATTGACATTGGATTGCCTTGTTAAAGCAATGAAATCAAGATATTCTTTGCATTCATCGAGAGCAATTTGAATTTGTATAGCTTTGCGTATTCTTGTGATTCTATCTTCTGCCTGAATATATTCCTGAACAATTACGGGCAAATTACTAATGCAATGTTTGAGATTTCGCGAAATATTGTAAATCTCTCCCTGCGGCAGTCGTTCACATAAATTGTCAGTAATTTTCTTCAATATCTGACTTTGTAATAATAGCAAATCTTTATTCATTATACCCTATTTATCAAACTTGAACATTATAAACTTGATTATTTCCATTTGTCAGCACCGATATAATTTGCGTGAAGCTATTCTTTGCACGATTTGCAAGCATACGATTAGTATTAGCAAGGTTTGCATATTTTAAATTCAATACAGCCATCTCATCGCGAAGATTGGCTAACATTAGTGAATATGCAGGATCAACCATTGCAGCAAGGTCAGTGAGAGTTATTGCGATGGCTTTGCTGCTTGGTATATTGAACATTGTAGCAATCATATTTATGCGAGTTGCTTCAAGCGATCTGATTTTTTTGGCAATGTCTTCTTGGTAGGAATTTAGCTCAGGTAAATCACCGATTTGCAAATGAACCAGAGCATTCTGCTGCCGAGCTAGCACATCGTTCATTTCAATAATGAACTGCTTTTCTAATTCAATTATTTTTAATATTTTATCAATCATAATTTATATGTTCTCAGTTTCTTTATTGTTTGAATAATATTCGTAATATCTCATCACTCGTTTAACATAATTTTGCGTTTCTTCAAAAGGTGGAATTCCGTTATATTTTTCGACATTGCCTGGACCTGCATTATACGCCGCCAGTGCCATTTGCAAATTATTGCCAAAACGGTCAAGCATTTGCCTCAAATACTTTGTTCCTCCTTGAATGTTTTGTTTTGGATCGAATGAATTATTCACATTCAACCTACTTGCAGTGCCGTCCATTAATTGCATTAGACCTTTTGCACCTGCTTTTGAAACAGCGTCGGGTCGGGCTGCTGATTCTACTGTAATGACTGCTTGTATTAATTCTTCGGGAATTTTATGTGTGTCAGAAGCGTTGGAAATAATATCTTTATAATTATATAGCCTGTTCTGAACACGATTTAAAAAATTACCATTTATTGCAGATTGATTTGGCGATTGTTTCTCAATTTTTGGAGGAGTATTTAAATTCAGAGAAACAGATTTTTCTTTGCTTTTAATTTGCTCTGTATCAGTATTTCTTTGTGGAATAACAGTTTGAGAAATGATTTGCTCTGAATTCGTCTTTAAATCCTCACCTGTCAATTGCTTATAAATTAAATTAGCAATACCAATCCCATTGCCCGATTTTGAAAGTTGTTCGGAAAGAAGCATTACATTATAAGACTGCAAAGTGTCTGCACCAAGGTTATTGGAATTTTCGCCATCTGACAAATTATCTTTATCTCCAAAAAGAGATACTTTCATTTCTTTAAGCATCATATTAATAAAAATTGCTTCAAAACCTTCAGCAGCTTTTTTAATATCAGCTTTCTTTGAATCAGCCAAAGCACTGCTCCCTTGGATTGCATCAGGAATATCAATAAACTTTTTCGCATTATTATCAGCGATTGTTTTAAAGATTTCGGAATTATTTAATGATGTAATACTCACAAATGCTCCTTTACTGAATTATTAATTCGCCTTGAAGAGAACCCGCCTCTTTCAATGCTTGGAAAATTGTAATTAAATCGCGTGGCTTTACTTTTAGCGCATTCAGAGCGTTTGCCATATCTTGCACAGTGGCTCCCTGGACTACCAAAGGCACAGCTGTCGTTGCTTCTTCTCTTGCAGTAATTTCGGCTGTTTCAATTGGCGGATAAGGAGGATAAATCGTAAATGGTGCGGGGGCAGGAATAATCGCTTGCTTTTGTATTGAAATTTCCAAGCCACTATGTGCAATAGTTGCAGGAAGCAATTGCACATTGCCACCAACTACTATCGTTCCCGTCCGTTCATTAATAACGACCTTCGCTACTTGATCTGTAATTATATTTAATGATTCAATTTGAGAAATTATTTGCATAATCTGATTCTGGTCAGCTCCTGCGGGCATTTGTACTTCAACTGTTGCTGCATCCATTGTTGTCGCTGAATTATTCATATTTGGTAAATTAGCAACTGCATCGCGGACTCGCATTGATGTTGTATAATCTGGCTGTCGTAGAACTATATGGATTTTATTATCAGAAATTATAGTAGAATTTATATCTCGTTCCAGAATCATCCCGTTCGGAATGCGTGCCGTCGTTGCTACATTTTTGGAAATATTTGAACCATAGGCAGAAAAATCATAACCCCCAACGGAAATTGGACCCTGTGCTGACCCTATCACAGCCCCATTCGAAATAGAAAGTGGAGTAAGCAAAAGCACCCCACCTTGCAAAGAACTTGCATCACCAATTGACGAAATTGTCACATCAACCTTTGAGCCACTTTTTAAAAATGCAGGGATATTTGCTGTGACCATCACCGCTGCAATATTTCGAACTCTTGAATTGTTCTGGGAGACTGTCAAACCAAAACGAAGCAGCAAATTCTTCAAGCTTTGATTTGTAAAATATGTTTGCGGATTATCTCCCGTATTATTCAGTCCCGTAATAAGCCCATATCCAATTGCTTGCACATCGGTTGTGCCTTGTATTACAGCTATATCCTTGATTCTCGCGGAGAATAAATTCGTTGCAGACACAATTGCAAATATTACAATTAAAAAGCCAAATTTGAGCATTTTTTCGAATATTTTTAATTGTCCGTTCATAATCAGAATAAAATCCTTAAAAATTTTGTAATAAGTCCAGGCTCCTGCACTTTGGAAACGCTTCCGTCTCCTTCAATTATTAAATTTAAATCAAGAATATTGTATGAAGCAATTGTGTTATCCTTTGAAATATCAGTGGGACGCACCCAACCTTCAAGTGTGACGAGTTGGTTTTCACCATTGACTTTTGTCTTTCGCGTTGCTTGTATTTTGAGATTGCCATTTGAATCAACTTCCACCACACGAGCTGATAATTTCGACCTGATTGTTTCTTTGCGAGTGGTTGTGCCATTACCTTTGAAATCTGTCCCTGCTCCAATACTTCCTTGTGCAGAGTTCCCCGTGCTTCCAACTTGTCCGCTCGCTTGACCTGAAATTGATGTATTTCTCCCATTGGAAGTAGTCGCAGAGTTATCCGCTTGAGTTTCTTCAAAAATTAACACAAGTAAAGCATCCCCAACTTTATTGGCTGTAATATCTGAAAAGAGTGATCGCGATGCATTCTCCATAAATTGAGAATTTGCACTATAAAATGATGCAAATAAAATTATAAATAATATATTTAATATATTTTTCATTTTTTCTTCTTTTAATTTATTTCAAAATAATTTGAACAATTCCTTCATCATTAACCTTGCCTGTCACAGTCATCTTTGAATAGTCTGAATCGCGACGCACACGAACTTCTTCGCCAATTCCTGCATCGTCCAGCGATGTTCCGCTTGTGCGAACCTTAATTCCACCTGAAATTACTTCAATTTGCACTTGCTTCCCACGACTTATAATTTTCTGCGATTCAAGGTCGCTTTGTTTCAATATTTCTCCTTTTCGAATTGTTCTTTTAGCGATCTTTTTATGAAGTTGTTCAGAATTAGTAATTATATCGGGAGAAACGGTTGTTTCATATTGGGAAATTATAAAATCATTAGGAGAAATCGCTTCCTTTGGATAAATATCTCTTTGAGCAATATAGACATTTCGAATTTGATGCAAGCGGAATGGAATTTCAATAATCTTCAAATATTGATCATTTTTGGAAAATATTAATTGGACCTTTTGAATCGAGCTATTTTGATTTTGCAAAATATTGATTTTTGCATCAACTCCATCCTCATCGAACTGAATTTCAGAAAATTTAATTAAAAAATCTATTGATTGAATATTTTCAAAATTTGCTTTGATATAATTCTCGCAATATTGCTTTATTCTTTCAGCGGAAAATGTGGATTTTGCATTTAAATCAGCTGAAATAGCAATAAACAAGGCGAATGCCACTACCAAATATTTTATATCAATATATTTTTTAAAAACATTCATTTCATCATCGTTTTAAATTCACTGCTGTTGCAAGAATATTATCGGCTGTCATTACTGATTTTGAATTCAACTCATAAGCCCTTTGAGCAGTAATCATATTCACCATTTCTTCGACAATATCGACATTAGAGTTTTCAAGATGCTTCTGCAAAATTTCACCTGTATTATTCGATCCTGGTTGCTCATAAATAGGTTGACCTGATGCAGGAGTCTCCACAAATAAATTATCTCCAATTGCCCGCAACCCACCAGGATTAACAAAGCGTGCCAGTTCGATTTGCCCAATAGTTTGAGCTTGTCCGTCTCCATTCAGAATAACTTGCAGATTACCATCTCTTGAAACTTGAATGTCAGTCGTATCATCGGGAATTGAAAAACCTGGTTCAAGGAGAAAACCTTGCGAATTTACAATTTGCCCCTGATTATCCAAATGAAATGTGCCATCTCTCGTATAGGAAATCGAATTGTCAGGTTTGCGAATCATAAAATAACCTTCACCATTAATTGCAAAATCAAGGGAATTATTAGTCGAAGTAGCATCTCCTTGCGATAGAATACGCGTAGTAGCAACAAGTTGTGTTCCTGAACCGATTTGGACTTCGTTCAATGGTTCAGTCCCCGTTTGACTAACGGCTCCCGCAGGCTTCAGAGTTTCATAAAGTAAATCTTGGAATTCAGGTCTCACTTTTTTGAACCCTGTTGTATTAACGTTCGAGATATTATTTGCAATAATTTCAACATATTTCTGTTGCGCTGCAAGTCCTGTAGCAGCTGTTCTTAAGGTTTTATCCATACTTCCTGTACCTCATTTTATCTTAAATTTCTAATTCTTAAATAAATCTTCCCAAAGCAATTGAGCGATCAAGGGTTTGGTCATTAATTTGAATAATTTTGCCACCCATTTCATAATTTCTTTGCAATTCAATCATTTTCACCATTTCATTAACAACATTTACATTAGATCCCTCGAGCCATCCTTGGTGTACCTTGACCTGATTTGGATCAAGGTACTGCATGTCACTATTCCCTGTGAGTATAAAATCGCCATTTGATACACTTTGCAAACGGGATGGGTCTGAAGGTGATACTATATTTATTTTTCCAACCAAAGAATCATTAAGAAACAATTCCCCAGATTCGGAAACACGCAAATTCATTGCTTTATTATCTTGTGTAATTTTCGGATTTGAAAAGAGCTCAGAAGAGATTTTTATCTCACCATCTTCACCTGTTAGCTTTTTGCCGTCTTTTGTTGTAATTGTCCCATCTGTTGCAAGTTGGAATGCACCATTTCGTGTTAGATATTGCTTTCCTTCAGAATCTACAACGAGAAAATATCCATCACCATCGATCGCTATATCAAGTGGATTATCGGTTTTTGAATAGTTTCCCGCTGATAAATCATAATATGAACCAATTGGTGAATCATTTTGTTCCACATTACCACTCACATTATTAAAATTCTCGCTAGCATCAATCAGATTGCGTTCAAACACATTTGCGCTTTTATATCCATTAGTATTGGCATTTGCAAGATTATTTGCAATAACTTCCAATCGAGTGTTCTGATTTTGCATACCGAGCGCTGCTGTAAAGAATTCCTTTAACACTTATATATCTTTATTTTAATTGTTTGGATATAGACAATTGATGTGCCAACAAACTAAATTTTTAATAATTCAATCAATATAACGTCAATTTTGCTTGATTTTACTTTATTAATTAATAATTTCCGAGTTGCAAAATTTTTAAATTTTTAAGAAATGTTATGATTATGTGAGAATAAATCTCCATTTTTGTTTTTTTGAATAATATTATTCACCAATTTTGTAAAAATAACGTATAGAAATTTGGACGACAGCAAAATAGAAAACGAATTTAATGGAAATGAGGAACAGGATGGCAACCAAAACGAACATGATCCTCCCGATTCAGCAGAAGCTCCGCTTGATGATTCCACAGTAGACCAAGCCGAGGCTGCCCTTGAAGAGGAAGGTGGAATGTCATTCTTTGGACATCTCAATGAGTTGCGAAAGAGGATTGTCTTTTCACTGATTGGAGTTGTAGTGGGTATGGTTGTCTCAGGATTTTTTGTAAATTTTATAATAGAAAAACTAATATTGAATCCTGCTGTCGAGAATAGCTTACAATTGCAGAATCTTAAACCTTTTGGACAGCCTGTTTTATATTTCAAAATAATATTTGTTGCAGGACTTGTCTTATCGTTGCCTTTTACAATTTATCAGTTGTGGAGATTTATTGCACCTGGTCTTTATGACAATGAACGGAAATGGGGTTTGATTATGGCCATTTCGGGAACTATTGCCTTTATTATAGGAATTGCTTTTGCATATTTTGTGATGTTGCCGCTGATGGTGGCATTTGCTGCAAATTTTGGTTCCAAAGATATAAAGAATATAATTGATGTTAATGAATATCTTTCGTTCTTTACAACTCTGATGATTGGGACAGGACTTGTTTTTGAACTTCCCATTTTATCCTTTATTCTTGCGCAATTTGGAGCAATAAATTCCAAATTTTTGAAAAAATATTGGCGGCACTCTATGGTCTTAATTCTTTTGGTTGCGGCACTTATCACTCCAACACCAGATCCCGTGAATCAATTAGTCTTTGCTGTTCCATTATTTCTGCTTTATGAAATAAGCATCTTAGTCGTCAAAAGAGTTGAAAAACGAAAAGCAAAACAAAAAATAAAAGAAGAATGATTTTTATATAAATTATTGAGATTATGAAAAAAATTGGAATTTTCCCACTTGGTATTGTATTATTTCCTGGATCATCTTATCCACTATTTATCTTTGAAGATAGATATAAAATATTAATTAAAGAATGCTGGGATAATCAGCAATCCTTTGGTATTAATCTTATGACACCAAAGAAAATGTATGATGTGGGATGCACTACATTTGTTTCAGATATTATGGATGTCAAGGAAAATGGGAATCTCGAAATTATCGTTTCGGGCAAGCAGAGGTTCAAAATTTCCAATATTCTTGACGGTGAGCAACCATATTTGATGGCAGAAATCGAGCATTATGAAGATATTGACACATCAATTGATCCCGATTTGCTCGAAAAAACACTGAATTTATATAATGAGATTGCAAATAAAGCACGCAATTTCAAAATCAAACCAATGGAGATTAAAAATATCTCGTCACCACAACCATCATTCCAGATAGCACTCAAATCAGGCTTATCATTAGAAGAACGACAAACCCTGCTTGAAATGCAATCTGAAAATGAGAGATTAGAGTACATTTTTCACCATCTCACAATCATATTACCCTTAATCGAAAGAGTAGAGGGATTGGAAATTCTTTCACGAAATGATGGATATTTGAGTTTGTAATAAGATTGTTTTTGAGCGAAATAATAATTTAATTAAAAGTTTTTTTTCGGAACATTTTTTAAATTCCCCTTATAATTTATGGAGTTGGTTAATTTGTGGGAATTTCCATTTAATAAAATTGCATATAAAAATCATAAAATTAAATAAATTCGTCTTTTTAATATTGTATAAAAAATAGATTAATGGATTTATCAAAAGTAAGAAATATAGGTATTGCTGCTCATATAGATTCGGGTAAAACAACTTTAAGCGAGAGGATACTGTTCTACACAGGAAGAATTCATCAAATGATTGAGGTCCGAAGCAAAAGCGGTGCTGGTCCGACGATGGATTCGATGGATTTGGAGCGTGAAAAAGGTATCACAATTCAATCAGCGGCGACTTACTGCAAATGGAAGGATTTTCAAATCAATTTGATCGATACACCTGGGCATATAGATTTCACTGTTGAAGTTGAACGTGCTTTACGTGTCCTTGATGGGGCAGTGCTGGTCCTTTGTGGCGTGGCGGGAGTGCAAAGCCAATCAATTACAGTTGATCGTCAAATGCGACGCTATAATATTCCAAGAATAGCATTTATTAACAAAGTAGATAGAGCAGGCGCTAACCCTGATAGGGTTATAAATCAATTAGAAGAAAAATTGAATCATAAACCTGTTCTGATCACAATGCCTATTGGAGTTGAAGATAATTTCAAAGGTGTGGTTGACCTCATAAAAATGAAAGCAATTTATTATGAAGGTAATAATGGGGAAAACATAATTGAAGAGGAAATTCCTGATCACCTTTTAAATGAAGCATTAAAGCGACGCCAGAAATTGATTGAGCGTATTGCTGATTATGATGATCTCATTGCAGAAAAATTCCTTGCCGAAGAAGAAGTAAGTCCCGAAGAATTAATACCTGCAATCCGCCGAGCTACTATTGCGATGCACATCACACCTGTATTTGTGGGAACTGCTAAGCAAAATAAAGGCGTGCAAACTCTTCTGGATGGAGTTGGCTCATTTTTACCCGCTCCCGATGAAGTGAAAAATTATGCCTTAGATCTTGACGATAATGAAAATCAAGTTGAGCTTATTGCTGATGAGACATTGCCTACTGTGGCTCTTGCCTTCAAACTTGAAGATGGGAAATATGGACAATTAACTTATATGCGAATTTATCAAGGCAGCATTAAAAAAGGTGATTTGCTCATCAATGTTCAGACACGAAAAAAATTAAAAGTCCCCCGAATTGTTAAAATGCATGCATCTCAAATGGAAGATATGGAAGAAGCCTTTGCAGGGGACATCATTGGTATGTTCGGAGTGGAGTGTTCGTCAGGTGATACTTTTACTGATGGTAGAGTAAATTATTCTTTAATATCAATGCATGTGGCTACACCTGTCATTGAACTTGCAATTTCTCCAAAAGAACGAACTGACCAAACGAATTTTTCCAAAGCATTAAATAGATTCCAAAAAGAAGATCCTACTTTCGTTGTTTATCGAGATGAAGAAAGCGGTGAAACAATTATGAAAGGAATGGGCGAATTGCATCTTGAAATATACGTGGAACGCATTCGCAGAGAATATAATACCGAAGTCATTGTTGGCAAACCAAAAGTTGCATACCGAGAGACAATTACGCAGCATGCAGAATTTGATTATACTCACAAGAAACAAACGGGAGGTGCAGGTCAATTTGCTCATGTTGCGGGGTTTATTGAACCACTGACTGAACCAAATGATGAGCATTATCTCTTCGACAATAAAATTGTTGGAGGGTCTATTCCAAAGGAATATATTCCCGCTTGCGATAAAGGTTTCCAAGAGCAATTGCGGGAAGGATTTCTTATTAAACAACCTATTGTGGATGTGAGAATTGTGCTAAATGACGGCTCTACACACCCTGTTGATTCTTCAGAATTAGCATTTAAATTGGCAAGCCGCGCAGCTTTACGTGAAACTTTGGGCAAAGCGAAGCCGATTATCCTTGAACCAATTATGAAATTGGAAGTATCTGTCCCCGATGAATTTCAAGGTGTGGTAATTGGACAAATCAATCAACGCCGTGGAATGATTCATCATAGCACTGTCGAAGCAAAATATGTAACTGTTGAAGCCGAAGTCCCGCTTAAAGAAATGTTCGGTTATTCTTCTGATTTACGAAGTTCAACACAAGGCAAAGGTGAATTCACAATGGAATTTTTGAAATACCAACCTGTTCCCAAATCAATTGAAGAAGAAATAACAAAAGAATATAAAGAAAGAGAAGATAAGAAATAATTTCCACCCCGTAAAATGAAGAGAAGTAGCATTTTTACTTCTCTTCATTTTCTAAATTGAGTTCTAACAATTGAAGTTGTTCCCCATCAAATTTTGCATAGTGCGGTTTTAGAGCAAGCCAATCCCCTAAGTTAATATAAATTCCATTATTATGCGGAAGATATTCAAATTTATGGCGATGTCCCATAATGACATAATCAAAGCCTTCATCTATTTTGCTAAACGCAAAATCTCGCATTCCGTCATTTTCGCCATAATTTTTGCCTCCTGTCCAGCCACGACTTTCTTTAGAACTTCTCGAAGCAAGCCATATACTTAAATCAGGATGTAACAATCGATAAACACCTTGATTGAATTTGTTCCGCAATATTCTTTTTATAAATCTATAACCTGCGTCATTGTAGCTTTTGCCGTCTCCGTGCGAAATATAGAATTTCTTATTATAATACACTCGCTCAATATCATTCTCGATTGGCGTAATTCCAAATTTTTCTTTAAAAAAGCGATAATGACCAAAATCGTGATTGCCGATTAAATATTCAATTTCAATATTTTTGCTGACAAGTTCATCTATTTTGGCAAGCGTTCGATAATAATCTTTGGGAATAGTTCGCTTCCAATCGAACCAGTAATCAAAAAAATCTCCGACTATCACGATTTTTTCAGCATCTTTTGAAATTTCATCAAGAAAGGCAAAGAGCATATTTTCCTTTTGACGCTCAATATCGGGAGAATTAAAGCCAAGATGCACATCTGAAAAAAAATATATCATTGATTCGACCGCTCCATTGTGGAATTCTCATTTGCTGTATTATTATGAATTTTTTGTTCTTCAGAATCAATAATTGGATGATTAACTTCATCAGGAATCTGCAAATTCATCAGTTCATATATTCTTTTAATGTGATAGCGAAATAATATATCAAAATCTTGTTTATTTTCTGATTGATGATAAGGAGCATACCACCAAAACCAATCGGAACCTTCGGCAATTAGTATTTCATTAAGAATTTCATCAGTAATTTCAGGAGATAAATTCTGACGGTTGCTCTCGAAAGTGGTGCGTGCATTGCGCAGCATTTCCCATGCTTTCAGATGAGTGTTCGTGCCAATCCATATATCGAAATTAGCATTAATCCACGACCCCGCTCGAATATTATCAATTTCGGGGAGATAATTATTGGAACCATCATTCAAAATATCGCAGAAGCGGACTGTCTCGATCTCATCAGTTTCTGACAAACGACTGAATAATTCTCTCAAAAAATTCTCACCATTATTCGAATAATATTCCCAACAATTTTCGCCATCCATAATGATTGGCACAATTGCAGCGTGGATGCCATTTTCCCCATAATTATTCAAAATAGCAGTGCGAATATTAAGTAAATTAGCGATAAAATCATTCGCAGCGTCTTGGGGTTTCCACTTTTGATACTCAAAACCAATTTTATCAGAAAGATTATGGTCTCTAAAAAAAAGCGTTAGCTCATTATTATTGCGATTGAATTTTCTTGGGAAATATTTTTCCAAGCCTGTTTTAGGTTTTTCACTTGCAAAAAGTATAGATTCATCAGAAGCAGCCCATTGAAATTGATTTCCAGCGAATAACTTCAATGAGTCATTTGATATTGAACCTTCGGAGGGCCATAATCCAATTGGAAATGAACCAAATATATCTTCATAAAATTTTCTTGCGTTTTTAACTTGTAAGTCAGCATCTTGTGGAAATCTAAATGGTTGCTCAAGTTTAGGATTATCAGGTTTTGCTTCAAATGCCGCATCCGAATTGATTATGAGAGGAATTATCGGATGATAAAATGGGGTTGTAGATACTTCGATTTGACCATTATTTTGCATTTCTGTTAGGATTGGTAGAATTTGCCCCATTACTTTTAATTGATATTCCAAGCAAATTAATTTATCTTCTTCGGAAAAATTACTTCCTTTTGAAAATAATTCTGAAACGGGACTCTCTTTTTTAGCAAAATTCCCGAACCAAGACAAATTATACCATAATTGTAAATCTCTGAAATCCTGAACTGAAAATTGCATCATTGCATTTTCATTTTTGGATTTTTGGAAAAGCTCGAAATATCTTGGGTATGGCTTGATTAAGTGCTCTTCATTGCAAACAAAGAATTGCTTGAGAATTCCTTGCTTTTCTTCAGCAGTCAATTGGTCTGCGTGAATGAAAGAAAGCTTTTGAACTTTATCAATTTTTTTATGTTGAATATATTGCTGTATTTGAAGGAATAAAGATGGAACGATATTAATAATATGCTTGACTTTGGGATATTCCCTGAATAGCATTGGTAAATCTCGATAATCTTTTATTCCGTGAAATCGAACCCATGGGAGAAGGAATTCCCCATCGATTTCATAATAAGGTTGATGATTATGCCATAAAAAGGCAACTCTTAAAGCTAAATCTTGCATATATTTAGTTATTGATGACGGCTACTTTTTGAACAGCAGATTCAGAATTCGATGTTGATTGCGCATAAATTAAATATATACCTGTTGCAACCACCTCACCACGTTCATCTCTTCCATCCCAAAGCACTTTGCGAGAATTCGTGGAAATCCTTTTCACTAATTCGCCTGCAATATTGGTTATAACAATTTCGGAATTTTGAGCCAATCCATCAATCACTAAATTTTCGTCTTTTGCAGTTTTGAAAGGCTGCGGATAACAGTTAATACTATAATCAGGACGAGCTTGAATTGTTGTTGTCGTAAATTTATACAATCCTAATTGCGTTCCCACATAAATATCTCCTGTGTTTGGATTGCCAATAACTGAAGTAATTTCATCAGTAGCAAGCAGGGAATTCTTCTTAGTGAAAACTTGAAGGACTTCGCTTCCATCAGAATTTAGCACCCATAGACCTTGATTAGTAGCAATCCATTTATTATCGACCGCATCGACGTAAATGCTATTTACTGTTTGCTGATTTAATTGGCGAATTGTCCGCACAAAAGGTTTCTGCTTTAAAAGGACTGCATTTGGATTAAATATGGAGGCAAGTCCGCTTGGAGTGCCAATCCAAAGCTGTCCCTGCTTATCAACAGCAAGGGCGGTTTGAATGTTTGATAATAAATTAGGGTAATCATCTTTATCAAGAGTTCCGCAGATATCATCGCTAAAATCAGTAAGAGTCTTTTTTTCATTATAGTAAAGTAGCCCACCTGATGCGGTCGAACCAACCCATTTTGTTTCATTTTGATCAATTGCAAGATCCAAGTATAATCGGTCAAGTGGATCGCGGCAATTCTGAAAGCCATAAGAATTTGAATCTTTATCAAATGCTACAAGAACAGGTCCCGTCGAGCTTCCGCCATAGTTTACTGCCCAAATTATTCCTGATGAATCTTGTCTGACTTTTCCCATTACGACATAATCAGGATTTTCAGCAACACCCATTAAAGCTGAGTTAGAATGATTCCTTGCAAATACTGTATAGTTTGAATCTTTCTGCGATACAAATATTAATCCCTGCCCCCAACCACTTGCAACTGCTGAGCCATCATTGAGAGAAGTAATTCGCATAAATTGACTTCCAAGATTTGCATAGTTTGAAGGAGTAAAATTATCCCATTTCGTTCCATCAAATTTCATAAATCCAAGTGAACCATAACGCCCTGTTGCAGCCCAAATATTATTATTTTTATCGATGTCCAAATCAATAAATTTATTTGATGCAGGAGAATTAGGGATAATATTTTCAAACTCATTCCCCGAATATATGCCAATTCCATTTTGTGTAAATAAAGCAATTCTGATGTTATCTAATATTTCATATTTGTTTAAATTGAATGGCTTATTCAAATTAATATTATTACCATCAATATCAAATACAGCATTCCTTGTTGCCCAATAAACATTTTGATCATCTTTTGTTAAATTAAGAATTGGGTCAACGCTACTACGAATGAAAATAAGGCTATCAGAATCAATTCGGAATATGTTATTATCAGAATTTGTGTAAATCGTATTTTGAAAATCTATAATATCTTTAAACTTCTCGTTTGAAAATGCTGATGTTATTACTATTGTTCGCCAGTTCTTAGGGTCGGAAATTTGCCCATTTATCTCTGAATATGCAATTCCATGATCAGTCGCCAGATAGACTTTATTGTCCTTCACCATTACTTTAGAAACAGCTGTATTCGTTGGTAAATCAGCAAGTTTCAGAATTGTTTCAGTAAAAATATTCCGCGAGATGTCATACACTACCAGTCCAAAACCTGTTCCAATATATAATTTCCCATTATATCCCGCCATCGAACGAATTGTCTTATCTGCAAAAGTGCTGTTATAAATATCCAGATTTATTGTTGAATGAAGTTTATTATCAAAAATATTTAGCGCTCCCGATGCAGAACCTGCAAACACAAGGTCAGATTGCGAGTCATAAGAAATTTCAGAAATTTCATTATCCCAAATTCCATTTAAACTATTGAACGAATGCACCTCTTTGCCTTGCATATTATAAACAAATATTCCACCAATTGAGCCTGTCCATATATTTCCTTTGTTATCAAGGGAAAGAGAAGTTAGGTCAATTTGCGAAGAATATAATTTCCAATTTGTGGTTCTGATTTCCGCGAAAATTGTTTGCGAAGCGATTATTAAACATATTGATAAGAAACAAATTATCTTGATTTTTAATGATTTCATATTCAGCAATTTCATAATTGGCAAAATTAGGAAAAATATTTTTTTACTTTTCTAAAAAACGTTGAGGATGTATATATATTATAATCAAATGCAATCCAATTATGTTTTTTGTAAAATATTCACAAATTAACTATCAGATTCGTTCTTTTTAAATGCTACGATTAACTTATTTGTTAATGATTTTTGACCAATTTCCCCCTATTTTAAATATTACTCAATATTCATTTTTTAAAACCGTCAATTAGAAAAAAAAGAAAAATATTATGAAAAAGATATTAAATATAGCTATAGCTCTCGGGATATTTTCAAGTTTGCTAATGAATGTTGCTTGCTCTCAGGAAAGCAAGACGCAAACTACTGATAAAGTCTTGAATAAAGAAGCTGCTACGGCATTAGTTTACAATGTTGAGCAAATATTACCAACTGACGAAGGGAAAGCGATCAATTTCACATTTTCAGACAATGGTAAATCAAGCAGTTACGAAGAATTGACTAAAGGAAAAGTTGTTTTGCTTAATTTTTGGGGAACTTGGTGCCCACCATGTAGAAGAGAAATCCCTGATTTAATTGAAACTTACAATGATTTTAAAGATCAGGGAGTAGTAGTCATTGGCATTGCTATGGAACGCGATGAAAAACAAGCAAGTAAAATTGTCAATGATTTTGCAATCAAAAACAAGCTTAATTATGTAAATTTCCCAAGCCGTGCAGTTGCTGAAGCCTATGGCACAAAATTCTCAACTATTTCAGCTGTCCCAACAACTTATATTATTGATAGAAATGGCAATGTCGTAGAAATGCTTGTTGGAATGAGGGATAAAGCAGCTTTTTCAAATGCAATCAAAAAATATCTTTAAATAGAATTGCATTACCTCAAAATTCAGAAATTGTTATAACTAATATTGCTGGCGAATTAGTGAATACGAAACCAAATAATTCGCAGTAAACAATTGCAGTAGTGAGAAGTAAATATCAAAATACATTGGGAATAAGCAGGGTTCACCTATTATTCCCAATTTTGATATTAGTAAGGACAAGGGAAAGTATTTTTCCCTATTATAATTCTCTTCACTAATAAGTATGTTTCCCCGCTATAAGTGAAAATTTGTATAAATTATCTCAATTTAATTCTCTAAAATAATAAATTCTACACGGCGGTTCAATGCTCGCCCTTCTTCTGTATCATTTGATTTAATTGGTTTGCTTTCGCCATAGCCGATAGATTTAATTCTTGCAGATGCAATTCCTTTATTGATTAAATAATCTTGCACTGCACTAGCTCTTTTTTGCGAAAGAATTTTGTTGTCTTTGTCAGAACCGATATTATCAGTATGTCCATTGATTTGAATTTTAATTTCAGGATTTTTTTGTAGGAATTCTGCTAATCTATTCAATTCAGGAAAAGATTCGGGGAGCAAATCAGATTTTCCAAACTCAAAGAATATGTTGTTAATTTTTATCTTCTCGCCTTTTTCTATTGGAACAAGATAGAGATCTCTTTGCAGTTCTTGGTATTCTTCAAGTTTTGTTAAGTCAATATTTTCATTTATGCCCAGATATCCATCAGAGTTCGCATGAAATCCATATTTTTTGCTTGCAGGTAGAGTGATTTTGTACTCACCCGTTGATTCATTCGATATGGCAGTGCCAACTTCTTTGCCTTCAGGCAATTCTTCATAAACAATTTTCGCAGAAATTGGAGCATTCGTCTTGGAATTCAATACTCTACCTGAAATCAAAACTACTGATGCAGGTTTAAGTGATGTTGGCAATTTGATGCGGTATATATCTTCTTTTTGAACAGGATTTGATGTTGAAACAAAATATGCATATTCGCCCGAAGCAGGCACAGAGAAATAGGCATCCCAATCGGCTGTATTTATATGATCGCCGAGATTAACAGGTTCGCTCCAATGCTCCCAAGTGGAATCCAATCTACGGCTTAAAAATATATCATTCTTGCCATATCCTGGATACCCTTCGCTGGAAAAATATAATGTTGATAAATCAGAAGCAAGAAAAGGAGAATGCTCTCCACCTGCTGTATTGATTTGACTTCCTAAATTTTTGGGTTCGCTCCAAGTGCCATCATTTTGCAAAAAACTAATAAACAAATCGTGGCTCCCATAGCTGTCTTCGCGGTCCAATGAAAGTATCAGAGTTTTGGCATCACTTCCAAGTGAAAATGAAGCATATTTGCTTTTATTATAAAAATTAATAATATTCAATGGTTCAGGAAAACTCCATCCCGAATTTGTTCTATGTGTAATAGAAACGCCCGATTTTGGAGGTGCATTTTTGAAATAAATATTTCCAACTAATAGCGAATTGCCATCAGGAGTTGCTGAAATCGTAAAATTATTATATTCATTATTTAATGGCTGTCCAATATTTTTTGCTTTCTGGAAATTGCCATTTGAATCTATATTTGAATACCAGATATCTTGATTATTTTGAATACTAACATTACTGGGATCTCCTTCACGTGTGAAATATAATATTTTCCCATCAGGGGAAATCACCGGTGCAAGTTCTGAATAAATAGAATTGACATTATCATCAAGTCGCACAGGATTTTCTTGATATGGAGAATTTTTATCAATGTTTATTTGCGGTTTGATTGTATCCTGTGATTCGGAAATTCCAACTGCATCAATTTGGTAATCATCATAAAAATTCGCGGTATTCAGTTCAATCCTAACCCTTGAAACATTGAAGTCAGTATTTTTAAAAATTATATTAAAAAAGCGACCTCTTTGTGAGATTATCTTTGGATTAGAATTTGTAAATAATTCTTTTTTATTATTTTTTGAATCAAAGAGGATGATTTTGGAAATGGCAGACATATTATAATTTTCTGCAATTACAATTTGGCGAGCAATAATATTATTGTTAAATCCAAGCTCTATCCATTGCGTTCGTTTAATTGCATTCGGAACGCTCCAAGCATTAGGTGTTTTGCCAAAGTTGGGCATCACATTATATTTTCCGAGAATTTGGCGAGCAGAAAATGGTCCGCGACCTATTTGAGATGAGCAATCAAAAATTGTGTCAGCCCATAAAACATTTTGAGCTTTAGAAAATGAAAAGGAAATAAAAAATAAAAAGATAATTAATGTTATTCTCTTTATCATCACAACCATTCGTGTTTGGAAGAACGGGTCATTAGCTGATGAATTGCGGACATTGGATCGAGATCTTCGAATAAGATTTGATAGACTTTATTGACAATTGGCATATCCACATTATGTCTTTTGGAAAGCTCGTTTGCGGAAATAGTTGTTTCCACGCCTTCTGCAATCATTTTCATATTTTGAAGTATTTGAGATAATTTTTGTCCCTTTCCAATCATTTCGCCGACATATCGATTACGCGAATGCTTGCTATTGCATGTTACGAATAAATCACCCAGTCCTGCAAGACCGAACATAGTATATGGATTTGCCCCGAGAGCAATTGAGAGACGAGAAATTTCAGTAAGTCCTCGAGTAATTAATGCGGCTTTTGTATTATCTCCAAGACCAAGACCCTCAATTATACCCGCTGAAATGGCAATTACATTTTTAAGTGCACCTCCAAGTTCGCATCCTATCAAATCATAATTAGTGTAAACACGGAAGAAATCATTAGAAAGAAGATTTTGCACAAACAAAGCATAATCATAATCTTCCGATGCTGATACAATTGTTGTTGGCATTCCGACAGCTACTTCTTCGGCGTGGCTTGGACCTGTTATAAGAGCAAAATTTTCCGCTGTGACACCAAGATCAATAAAAATTTGAGAACATCTTGATAATGTATTCTTTTCAATTCCTTTGGCAATATTCAGGATATGTTTATCTTTGAGATTAAAATTATTATTGATAAATAGCGATCTTATAAACTGCGTTGGAATGCCCGTAATAATAAACGTTTCATCTCGAAATTCATCTAAATTATTAGTGGCGTGAATATTTTCGTTCAATTCAATATTTGGAAGAAAAGCTGAATTTCTATGATTAATATTAATATCATCAGATGTTTCTCTTTCAAGTGCCCAAATTTTAACGCTGAAGCCATTTTTAGCGAGCACAGTTGATAAAGATGTGCCCCATCCACCTGCACCGATTACGGATATAGTATTGTTCTTTATGAACTTATCAGCTAAATGTGCGTCAATCATTTATTAGGATATTTTGGCTGCAAAAATTTAACTTTTATAAGTTGAAGTTTAGCAAAATAATTTTCTCTACCTTTAATCAAGCGGACAATATTTTTTCGATGGGTATAAATAATAAAAAGAGCAAGTATAAGCGAAGCGTAAATAAGAAAATGGTAAGCGGGTATTTCTATATGCCAAAAATTATACCGAACGAATAATGAGGACGGAACTGCTATTGCACCTGCAATTGAGCCAAGCGAAATATACCCTGAAAAAATTACTGTAAGTATAAATATACCTACTGCTATACTTAAATCAATTGGAGCAATGGCAATAAGCATTCCAAGAGCTGTATTGATCCCTTTGCCACCTCTGAACTGAGCAAATATTGAGAAAGCATGTCCGAAAATTGCAACCAATCCTGCACAGAACTGAATAACAATTATATCTGTGAATCCAGTCACATTGGGGATAGATATATTTTTTCCCAACCATCCTGCAAATAAAACTGCCAAGACTCCTTTAGAAATATCGAGAGCTTGCACTGCCACCCCCCACTTCATACCAAGTATTCGGAATATGTTTGTGGAGCCAATATTCCCGCTCCCTTTCTGGCGAATATCAAAGCCAAAGA